>JBAXOC010000218.1:0-3242 GCA_037133455.1 Comamonadaceae bacterium
CAGACTGTTGAATCGCAATCATCCCTTTGGTGCCACGGCCGTGGCGGGTGTATTCGGTGATGCTCGTGCGCTTGCCGTAGCCGTTTTCAGTGGCGGTCAAGACACTTTGCAACTCGTCTTCGGCAACCAGCATGGCGATCACGCTTTGGCCTTCTTCGAGATTCATCCCTTTTACGCCGCGAGACTGGCGGCCGTGGGCGGTGACTTCATCTTCATTGAAGCGAACCGCTTTGCCGCCGTCTGAGAAGAGCATCACATCGTGTTTGCCATCCGTAATCGCAGCGCCAATTAAGAAGTCGCCTTCATCGAGGTTAACCGCAATAATGCCGACCTTCCGGGGGTTGCTAAAGTCGATCAAAGGCGTTTTCTTAACAATGCCCATCGAAGTGGACATGAAAACGTATTGGTCGGCGGGGAAGGTGCGTTTTTCACCGGTCAAGGCCAACACAACAGTGATTTTTTCGCCGTCTTGCATGGGGAACATGTTGACAATCGGACGTCCGCGTGACCCGCGCGAGCCTTGTGGTACCTCCCAAACCTTGAGCCAGTAAAGGCGTCCCCGGTTGCTAAAGCACAAAATATAGTCGTGGGTATTGGCAATAAAGAGTTGGTCGACCCAATCGTCTTCTTTTGTCGCGGTCGCTTGTTTTCCGCGTCCGCCGCGTTTTTGGGCGCGGTATTCGCCCAAGGGCTGGCTCTTGATGTAGCCGCTGTGGCTCAAAGTAACCACCATATCGGTGGGCGTGATCAGATCTTCGGTGCTTAAGTCAAAAGAACTGTGTTCTACCAAGCTGCGGCGAGCGCCAATTTTGCTTTGACCAAACTCTTGTTTGATCGCGCCAAGCTCGTCGGTAATGATGGTGGAGACGCGCTCAGGCTTTGCCAAAATATCCAGCAAGTCTTCAATCTCCGCCATCACCTCTTTGTATTCAGCAACAATCTTGTCTTGCTCTAAGCCGGTCAGACGTTGCAAACGCATTTGCAAAATTTCTTGCGCCTGCGTGTCCGATAAGCGGTACAGGCCATCACTGCCCATGCCGTAGCTTTTCTCTAACCCGTCAGGGCGATAGTCATCGGCGTTTATCGCGCCACCATCGCTGCGGCTGCGGGTGAGCATTTCCCGAACCAGCTTGCTATCCCAGCTGCGGGTCATCAATTCGGTTTTAGCCACCGGAGGCGTGGGCGCACTGCGAATGATGGCAATAAAGTCATCAATATTGGCCAAAGCAACAGCCAAACCTTCTAAAACATGGCCCCGTTCGCGGGCTTTGCGTAAGTTAAAGACGGTTCGGCGAGTAACGACTTCTCGGCGGTGCTGAAGGAATACCTGCAACAGGTCTTTGAGGTTACACAGCTTAGGTTGGCCGTTAATCAGGGCCACCATGTTCATACCAAACGTGTCTTGCAGTTGCGTTTGTTTGTACAAGTTATTGAGAACCACTTCGGGTACTTCACCGCGCTTAAGTTCAATCACCAAGCGCATCCCCGACTTATCAGACTCGTCCTGAATGTGGCTGATACCCTCAATCTTCTTCTCGTGCACCAGCTCGGCCATGCGCTCTTGCAAGGTCTTTTTATTCACTTGGTAGGGCAGTTCGTCAACGATGATGGCTTGGCGTGCGCCTTTGTCAATGTCTTCAAAATGGCATTTAGCCCGCATCACGACTTTTCCACGTCCCGTGCGGTAGCCGTCTTTGACGCCGTTGATGCCGTAAATAATGCCCGCAGTAGGAAAGTCGGGGGCTGGAACGATCTCCATGAGCTCGTCGATCGTGGATTCTGGGTTGCGCAAGAGGTGCAAACACGCGTCTACGACTTCGTTCAAGTTGTGCGGCGGAATGTTGGTGGCCATACCCACGGCAATACCTCCTGAGCCGTTAACCAACAAGTTGGGGATCCGGGTTGGCATCACCAAAGGCTCTTTTTCAGAGCCGTCATAGTTCGGGCCAAAGTCAACGGTTTCTTTGTCCAAATCAGCCAAAAGCTCGTGGGCGATCTTGGCCAAGCGGATTTCGGTGTAGCGCATAGCGGCGGCGTTATCGCCGTCGACCGAGCCAAAGTTACCCTGGCCGTCTACCAGCATGTGGCGCATCGAGAAGTCTTGCGCCATACGGACAATCGTGTCATAGACCGATTGGTCACCGTGGGGGTGGTATTTACCAATCACGTCGCCGACAAT
Source organism: Comamonadaceae bacterium (assembly GCA_037133455.1). Taxonomy (GTDB): domain Bacteria; phylum Pseudomonadota; class Gammaproteobacteria; order Burkholderiales; family Burkholderiaceae_C; genus Allorhodoferax. The sequence goes on from JBAXOC010000218.1 coordinate 2,180, forward strand.
ACGGGCTGACTTTTTGTAGGGGCGGTTCCAGTCGTTGTTGAGCTCGTGCATCGCAAAGAGCACCCGGCGATGTACCGGTTTGAGGCCGTCCCGCGCGTCAGGCAAGGCCCGCCCCACAATCACGCTCATGGCGTAATCCAAGTAACTGCGGCGCATCTCCTCTTCTAGGCTGATCGGTAGGGTTTCTTTAGCGAACTGGGTCATGAGGATGCTTAGTGCGGTGACTTGGACAACCTTGCATTCTACGGCCGAGAAAGCTATTTTCTGGCCCTTACTTGCAGCTAGTTTGATTCAAATCTTGCGGGAATCTTATAAATTGTTAAAAAATGGCGTTATGTAGCGCAAATGCGCCAATCACCCAAAATCAAGCATTTTCTATGGCACAATGATTTCCAACGCTTTAACCGCGCTGGTTCAAGGCGTGGTTTAATTTACTCGCAGTGTTGCTGCTATCGATTTACATAAGGTACACCATGAAACAAATGAACAAATTGGCTGCGCTGATCGCTTTGGTCGCTCTCACAAGCATTGCTGGCGCTCAAGAAATTCACAACTGGCGCAGCGCTTCGGGCGACGTTTGGAAAAATGCAACCGGTCAATGCTGGCGCGATGCAAGCTGGACTCCAGCGACTGCCGCTCCAGGTTGCGATGGCGCTATTGCTGCACCAGCTCCTGCTGCCCCAGTTGCTGCTAAGGCCGCTCCTGCTCCCGCTCCAGCCGCTGCACCAGCCACTGCCGCTGCTGCTTCTAAAGTGACTTACGCTGCTGATGCATTCTTTGATTTCGGTAAATCCGTGTTGAAGCCTGAAGGCAAAGCCAAGTTGGATGACTTGGTTTCTAAAGTCAAAAGCATCAGCTTGGAAGTAGTAATCGCTGTTGGACACACTGACGCTGTAGGCTCCGACGCTTACAACCAAAAACTGTCTGTTGCACGCTCTGAAGCAGTCAAGGCATATTTGGTTTCCCAAGGTATTGACAAAAACCGCATCTACACCGAAGGCAAAGGCGAAACTAGCCCAGTGGCTGATAACAAGACCAAAGAAGGTCGCGCTAAAAACCGCCG
>JBAXOC010000219.1:0-3223 GCA_037133455.1 Comamonadaceae bacterium
GATGCGTACCAATGTGCCTGGCGTACATATTCCTGATGCGGTGATCAAGCGGATGGCGGGTGCTGAAAAGCAAGCGCTTGAAGGGCAAAAAATTTGCATTGAAATCATCCAAGAAGTCAAAGAAATCAAAGGCGTTTCTGGCGTCCATGTGATGGCCTATCGCCAAGAAGATACCGTCGCTAACATTATCCAAAGCTCCGGGGTACTTGGTGGCCGTGTGCCATGGTTCCCCGGTCGCGATACCCCCTCCCAAACTACAAACCAACCCTCTAAGGAAACAGCGTGACCGATACCATCATTAGCTCCGCAACAAAAGAAATCGTCATTGGATTTGACCGCCCCTTTGTCATTATTGGCGAGCGTATTAACCCAACAGGTCGCAAGATCATGGCTGCAGAAATGATGGCCGGCGACTACAGCCGTGTGATTGCAGATGCTTTGGCCCAGGTAGAAGCCGGCGCCCACATGCTTGATGTCAACGCGGGTATTCCGCTGGCCGATGAACCCGGCATGTTGGCTAAAGCGATTCAACTGGTGCAAGGGGTAACCGACGTTCCATTGTCGATTGACTCGTCCATCGTGGCCGCGCTTGAGGCGGGGTTGGCTGTTTACAAAGGCAAGGCCTTGGTCAATTCCGTCACCGGCGAAGAAGACCGTTTAGAAACGGTGCTGCCTTTGGTCAAAAAATACGGCGCGGCGGTCGTGGCTATCTCCAATGACGAGACCGGTATTTCACAAGACCCGGATGTGCGATTCGCCGTGGCCAAGAAAATTGTTGAACGTGCTGCTGATTACGGCATCCCTGCCTGCGATATCGTGGTGGATCCCTTGGTGATGCCTATTGGCGCTATCAACCAAGCCGGTGTTCAGGTGATGCGCTTGGTGCACCGCTTACGTACCGAGCTCAAAGTCAACACCACCTGCGGTGCTTCCAATGTGAGCTTTGGATTGCCAGAGCGTAACGGAATCAATGCGGGCTTCCTGACGATGGCGATCGCTTCAGGCATGACCTCTGCGATTACAAATCCTTTGCATGCTGAGGTTGTTAAGGCCTGTATGGCAGCCGACGTGATGATGGGGCATGATCCTGATTGCATGCGTTGGATTCGCAGATTCAGAGAAGCGCCTTCCATGGGTGCTGATGGCGAAATGGGCCGAGGTCGCCGCGAAACCGGAACCCGTCGCCGCGCAAGTTAAGCGTTGTTCAATTTTTGGGAGTGTGCTTGTGAGTGGTAAAGATGCGTTGGTAGTTTTTACTCCATCTGGGCGGCGTGGCCGTTTTCCGGTGGGATCTTCTTTGCTTCAAGCAGCCCGCTCCTTGGGCGTGGACATCGACTCGGTGTGTGGTGGCCGGGGTATTTGTGGTCGATGCCAAGTCTTGGTATCCGAAGGTGAGTTTTCCAAACACGGCGTTGTCTCGAGTAACGACAATCTTTCCCCTGTGTCAGCGGTAGAGCAGGAATACTGCAGCACCCAACCGATGCAGCCAGGTCGGCGTCTGTCGTGCTCTGCGCAAGTGTTGGGCGACTTGGTGATTGATGTTCCCAGCAGCAGCCAAGTCCACAAGCAAGTGGTTCGCAAAGCGGCTGAAGCCCATGACGTGCAGCTAGACCCCCTCATTCGCCTGTACTTTGTTGAGGTACAAGAGCCCGATATGCATGACCCTTCGGGTGATCTGCGTCGGCTGGAAGACGCCCTCGAATTCGAGTGGCAACTGACCGATTTGTCTTGCGATGTCTTGGTGGTGCAGCAGTTGCAAACGGCCTTACGCCAAGGGGAATGGAAAGTCACTGTCGCGGTCCACGCAGGCAATCAAATCATTGCGGTCTGGCCTAAGCTGAAAGAGTATGTTTACGGCTTGGCTGTGGATGTGGGTTCTACGACTATTGCGGCCCATTTGTGTGATTTAGCCTCGGGCGAAGTGGTGGCATCAGCCGGAGTGATGAATCCCCAAATTCGTTTTGGTGAAGACCTGATGAGCCGGGTCTCCTACGTCATGATGAATCCCGGTGGTGAGGTTGAAATGACGGTGGCGGTTCGTGCCGCTCTCAATGACTTGGCGGTTGAAGTGGCAGCCCAAGCCGGTATTTCAGCTAAAGATATTTTGGAAGCCACCTTTGTGGGCAACCCCATCATGCACCACCTGCTCTTGGGTATCAATCCCGTGGAGTTGGGCGGTGCGCCATTTGCACTCGCAACGGATCGCGCAATTACTTTGTGGGCGAGTGAGATTGATTTCGCGATTCACCGCAATGCCCGAATCTATGTGTTGCCTTGTATTGCGGGTCATGTGGGAGCCGACACGGCTGGCGTTATTTTGGCCGAGCGCCCCGACTTGACTGACAAAATTACCTTGTTGGTGGATGTGGGAACCAATGCGGAAATTGTGTTGGGAAATAACCAACGCCTTCTCGCCTGCTCAAGCCCTACCGGCCCCGCCTTTGAGGGCGCCCAAATTAGCTGTGGTCAGCGGGCTGCGCCCGGTGCCATTGAGCGCGTTCGAATTGACCCTGTCACGTTGGACGCCCGCTTTAAAGTCATCGGCTCTGATCTGTGGTCCGATGACCCAGGCTTTGCCGCCGCGGTGGCCAATACCGGCGTTACGGGCGTGTGTGGCTCAGGAATCATTGAAGCCTTGGCCGAGTTGTATTTGGCCGGTGTGATTCGCCACGACGGCGTGATCAATGGTGAACTCGCAGCGCGTAATCCACGGATTCAACCCGATGGTAGAACTTTCTCTTATGAGCTCTACCGGGCAACTGAACATGCGCCGGCACTCAAAGTCATGCAAAACGACGTGCGCGCAATTCAATTGGGCAAAGCCGCCTTGTATGCGGGGGTGAGGCTTTTGATGGAGCGTATGGGTATCGCGTCCGTCGATCGCATTCGCTTGGCTGGTGCTTTTGGTAGCCACATCGATGTGAAATACGCGATGGTCTTGGGCATGATTCCTGACTGCATCTTGTCAGAGGTCAGTTCTGCGGGCAATGCCGCAGGAACCGGCGCTCGGATTGCGCTCTTAGACCAACGCTCGCGCAAAGATATCGAAGCCTTGGTGCGGCGGGTTGAAAAAATTGAAACCGCAGTGGAGCCACGTTTCCAAGAATTTTTTGTCGAGGCTATGGCCTTACCCCATTTAACCGACCCCTTTGTGCACTTGCAAAAAGTCGTGAAGTTGCCAGAGCGCGTCGCCATCAACAACGAGCAAAGCACCCGCAGCCGG
>JBAXOC010000220.1:0-3211 GCA_037133455.1 Comamonadaceae bacterium
GGTGGCGCTCTATTGTTGCCATCGCCTGTAAAACCATGGGGTCTTGTAAGCCTTGTCCGGCTAACTTTTGGACCATCCTGTGGCGTACGGTGCTGGAATCCATGCCCACGCCTTGGGGCACATTGGAATGCGCCGTTGCAGGCTTTGGGTTCAAAGAGGCAGGCGTCGTGCTTCCCATGCGCGCAGGGAAAGACGGCCTGGGTTTCATGCTTTGGGCGCGGGGTGGGCAGCCATGATCGTCGCCGTTTCAGACCAATACTGCAATTGCTCGTGTTCGGTTAAATCCACCTTCAAGGGCGTCAAAGAAATATGGCCGTTTTCAGTGGCGTGAAAGTCGGTTCCTTCGGCGTCGTCTTTGGCGGGGCCAGCGGCACCAATCCAATACATGGTTTCACCCCGTGGGTTTTTTTGCGCAATCACCGGCTCAGCGGCATGGCGTTTACCTAAGCGACACACCTTGGCGCTTCGAATTTTCTCAAAAGACAAATTAGGAATATTCACATTCAAAAGCCAAGGCTCGCCACCGGCTTTTTTATGCCCCAACATGAATTGCACAATCTCACGCGCCTTGCGGGCAGCTGAGTCCAACTCAAGCCACTCCTTTTGAACCTGAGAAAACGCAATCGCGGGGATACCAAATAAGTACCCTTCCATCGCCGCGCCCACGGTGCCAGAGTAAATCGTATCGTCGCCCATATTGGCGCCGTTATTGATACCCGAGACCACCAAATCGGGGCGGTAATCCAACAAGCCAGACAAAGCAATATGCACGCAATCTGCAGGCGTGCCGTTGACATAGCGAAAGCCGTTGCTCGCGCTGTGAACGTACAAAGGAGAGTTCAGCGTCAAGGCGTTGGACTTGGCGCTGTTGTTTTGCTCAGGCGCAATCACCTCCACATCGGCGATATCTTTGAGCGCTTCATACAAAGCCACAATGCCGCTGGCTTGGTAACCGTCATCGTTCGAAATAAGAATTTTCATAGGTTTTCAAAGTTGAACTTCATTGTAGGTGCCACCGCGATGGCAAGGTCGCTCCAGTGACAGATCTCCCGTCCCTGGCCTTGGGTTAAGCTGCTTTGGGCTCTATGATTTAGCACGAACCCTTTTGGAGATAAAACCTATGCAAGCTTGGCTTTGTGAGAACCCCGTCGGCGTTGACGCCCTGACTTGGAAAGACCTTCCTACCCCGCAACCCAAGGCCGGGGAAGTGCTGATTGAGATCAAAGCGGCGAGTCTGAACTTTCCAGACCTCTTGATTGTTCAAAACAAATACCAAATGAAGCCGCCCTTGCCTTTTGTGCCGGGCTCTGAATACGCGGGAATCGTTCAAGCGGTGGGCGAAGGCGTTAAACACCTCGCGGTGGGACAAGCCGTGGCGTGTTTAAGTGGAACCGGCGGTTTTGCCACCCACACCCTCGCGCCTGCGGCCCTGTGTATGCCTTTGCCTGCGGGTTTCCCGATGGTCGATGCGGCGGCTTTCATCATGATTTACGCAACGTCGCACCACGCGCTGGTGGACCGCGCCGCGCTCAAAGCCGGTGAAACCGTTTTGGTTCTTGGCGCTGCCGGCGGCGTGGGAACCGCCGCGATCCAAATCGCCAAGGCGTTGGGAGCGAAGGTCATTGCAGCCGCATCCACCAAAGAAAAATGCGATCTTTGCCTCAAACTAGGCGCAGACGCTGTCATCAACTACAGCACCGAGAACCTGCGCGACGCCATCAAAACCCTGACCGAGGGCAAAGGCCCCGATGTGATTTACGACCCGGTGGGCGGTGATTTTGCGGAACCCGCGTTTCGCTCTATTGCTTGGCGTGGGCGTTATTTGGTGGTCGGCTTTGCCGCAGGCCCGATTCCCGCACTGCCCTTTAACCTGGCCCTTCTTAAAGGCGCATCCATCGTGGGTGTGTTTTGGGGCGACTTTGCCAAACGCGAACCCAAAGCCAGCGCAGCGGCCATGGCCGAGCTCGCGCAGTGGTACGGTCAAGGAAAGATCAAACCCGTGATTGACCGAGCTATGCCTATGGCTGAGCTCAAAGCGGCGTTTGCCCATATGGGTTCACGCGCGGTCATGGGGAAACTGGTGATGGTGAATTAAGGCGGACCGATCCGCCTTGTCAGCCTGACTGGCCTTATTGGGCCTTATTTGGCTTTAACCGCCTTTAGAGGGGCGCTTGCCTGGGTTCTTTTTGCTGCGGGTAGACACACCACGCTCTAAGCTCACGCGCTGGCCGCGTCCGTGAGACGCAAGGGTCATACCGGGCAGGGGCTTGGGAGCGGGAGTGGCTTTACGGTCTGCTTCGGTAACGATTTTGTTGCCCATTTGGATCTTTCTGAATGAAGTAAAAACTAAGGTGCGTATTTGAACATTTTTTTAGGGCAATCCCCGATTTGCTTAAGCGCGGAGTGCTTTTTTTAGTTCAACGCCCAATTCTGGCTTGTGTGCAAAGGGGTCTGTCGGGTTGCGGGTCAACAAAACATCCTCCATCCGCGTCTGTACCGAGGCAATCGATTTAGGGTGGCTGTAGATATAAAACTGGTTGGCCGCGATGGCATCAAACACTTTTTGCGCCACTTCTTGCGCAGTCACCTTGCCACTGCCCACCGCTTTATCGCTCATCGCTTGACCAATCAGTTGGCTCTTGGTGGGTTTCACGTTCTGGGTTTTTAAGTCGTCAGGGCGATTGCGGTGGCTTTGGCTGATCCCCGTGGGAACAAAGAAAGGACACAACACGCTGGCGCTGATCTGGTCTGTTACCAAAGCCAAGTCTTGGTACAGCGTCTCACTCAAACTCACCACGGCGTGTTTGGTGACGTTGTAAATCCCCATATTGGGCGCGTTCAACAAGCCCGCCATGCTTGCCGTATTCACAATGTGGCCTTGGTACTGCGGGTCCTTTTGGGCTTGGGCCAGCATCATGGGGGTGAATACCCGAACCCCATGCGCCACGCCCATCAGGTTAACGCCCACCACCCATTCCCAGTCTTGCAAGGTGTTTTCCCAAATCAAACCGCCAGAGCCTACGCCCGCGTTGTTGAAAACAAAATGGGGAGCGCCAAATCGCGCCATCGTGGCTTGCCCTAACGCTTCGACTTGGTCGGCTTTTGAAACATCAACTTTCATCCCCAAGACTTGAGCCCCAGCCGCTTGCATCTCCGCAACCGCGCGGTCTAGCGCGTCTTGCTGTACATCGGCAAGAACCAAGTTCATTCC
>JBAXOC010000221.1:0-3206 GCA_037133455.1 Comamonadaceae bacterium
ATCTAAAGGCCTCTGGCATTGGCGATACCGCCTATTTCGGTCCTGAGCCTGAGTTCTTCATTTTTGACGATGTGCGTTGGAATACCGATATGTCAGGCTCTTTCTTCAAAATTGACGAAGCAGAAGCGCCATGGAACTCGGGCAAAGAAATGCCTGGTGGCAATAAAGGCCACCGTCCTACCGTGAAGGGTGGCTACTTCCCCGTTCCTCCTGTTGACAGCACCCAAGACATGCGTGCAGAGATGTCTTTGATTCTTGAATCCTTGGGCGTTCCCGTTGAAGTGTTCCACCACGAAGTCGCTGGCGCTGGCCAAAACGAAATCGGTACACGCTTTAGCACCTTGGTTGAGCGTGCCGACTGGACCCAAATTTTGAAATATGTGGTTCAAAACGTGGCCCACGCCTACGGCAAGACCGCGACCTTCATGCCCAAACCCATTGTGGGCGACAACGGCTCTGGCATGCACGTTCACCAGTCGATCTGGAAAGACGGCAAAAACCTGTTTGCCGGTGACGGTTACGCAGGATTGTCTGATTTCGCGCTGTACTACATTGGCGGCATCATCAAGCATGCCCGTGCTTTGAACGCAATCACCAACCCTGGCACCAACAGCTACAAGCGTTTGGTCCCAGGCTATGAAGCGCCAGTGAAGTTGGCTTACTCGTCACGCAACCGCTCTGCCTCGATTCGCATTCCCTTTGTGGCAAACCCCAAAGGCCGCCGCATTGAAGCCCGCTTCCCTGATCCATTGATGAACCCGTACCTCGGTTTCGCAGCGTTGATGATGGCTGGTTTAGACGGCGTGGAAAACAAAATCCATCCCGGTGAAGCCGCCACCAAAGACCTGTACCACCTCCCACCCGAGGAAGACGCGTTGGTCCCAACCGTTTGCCACAGCTTGGACCAAGCCTTGGATTGCCTCAATGCAGACCGCGCGTTCTTGACCAAAGGCGGCGTGTTCTCCGACAGCATGCTCGATGCCTACATCGAATTGAAAATGGGCGAAGTCACACGCTTGCGTATGGCGACACACCCTATCGAATTCGATATGTACTACTCGCTCTGATGCGCAGTTTTTCCCCGAAAAGCGTGACCGCAATTCGGGGAATGGCAGCACCACAACGCTTGGAAAAAAAGGACGGCTTGCGCCGTCCTTTTTGTTTGCCCTTACTCTTCACGTTTTTTGTAAGTGGCTTTGCCTATGCGCAAAGCCCGGTGTACCGTTGCGGTAACGAATACACCAACCAAGTTACCTCAGATAAAGCGGGTGCTTGTAAATTAGTTTCGGCGGTGACGGTTACGGTTATTCCTGCGCCCCAAAGTGTTCGCGGTGTGCCTGCAACGACACCAACGACTTCAAGTAGCCAAGAGCAAAAGAAAAAAGATGCCGATGCCCGCTGGATTTTGGAGACGGAATTAAAGAAGCTTGAAGCTCGGCAAATAGACTTAAAAACCGAGTACAACCAAGGCGCACCCGAAAAACAAGGTGCAGAGTCACGCAACCATCAGAAATACTTAGATCGGATTGCCCAACTGAAAGACAGTTTGAGTCGCAATGCAGAGGATATAGCAGGACTTCGCCGCGAATTAGAACGCTTGTCCGTGAGCCGATAACCTATAACCTACAACTGATAACCGAAACAGACTGCGCTTTGTTGTGACCCCGCCTTCACCGTTCTTACCTTATGACTTGCTGGCGACCTTGGTCGCTGTGGTGCGCCCCGATGGGGTGGTTGTTTTTTCAAATGCTGCACTGGAAGATGCACTGGGAATTTCGAGGCGCACCATTGTGGGCTCTTCTTTTGCGGATGTCTTTACGGAGCCTGGGCCATTACGCGATGCGATTCAGGGCGCGAATCAAAATACTTTTTCCGCTTTGCGGTATGACGCGTTTTTACGGCGAGTCGGGCTTGAGCCCCTACCGGTTCACGTGATCGTGACACGCGCTGACCTAAGTAACCAAATCGTGGTTGAGTTGGTTCCCTTAGAACAACAGACTCGCCAAGAGCGTGAAGAGCGGCTTGCAGAGCAAGCCCAAGCCAACAAAGAACTCATCCGAAATTTAGCGCACGAGATTAAGAATCCCTTGGGCGGTATTCGGGGCGCTGCGCAGTTGCTTGAAATGGAGATCGGCTCGACGGGGCTGACCGAATACACCCAAGTCATTATTCGGGAGGCCGACCGCCTCCAGCTTTTGGTGGATAGGTTGTTAGCGCCGCATAGACGCCCGCATACCGTGGGAGACGTCAATATCCACGAGGTTTGTGAACGGGTGCGGTCTTTGATTCTGGCCGAGTTCCCCAAAGGCTTGCGGGTGGTACGAGACTATGACATTTCGATCCCCGAGTTTCGCGGGGACCGGGAGCAACTGATTCAAACCGTGCTCAATATTGCCCATAACGCCTGCCAAGCGCTGTCTGAGCGCATGGGGCAGGGCGATGCCAGCCTGACATTTTGTACGCGGGTGTGTCGCCAAGTTACTTTTGGCAAACAACGCTATCGCTTGGCATTGGAATTGCATGTCATTGACAACGGACCGGGCATACCCGATTCGATCAAAGACCGCATTTTTTATCCCTTGGTATCGGGCAGAGACGGCGGATCTGGTCTGGGTTTGACCTTGGCGCAAACCTTTGTGCAACAGCACCATGGATTGATCGAAGTCGAAAGCGTGCCTAGTCGAACCGATTTCAAAATTTTGATTCCCTTGCCATAAATGTTAAACACTCGAAAGCGCCTGCCATGAAGCCGATTTGGATCGTAGACGATGACCAGTCCATCCGTTTCGTCTTGGAGAAAGCCCTGTTACGCGAGCAACTCCCAACCCGCAGTTTTTCAAATTCGCGCGATGTTCTTGCCGCGCTTAACAACAGCGTAGACGAAGACGGCCCTCAAATTCTCGTTAGCGATATCCGTATGCCAGGCGGCTCGGGCTTGGAGCTTTTAGAAAAAGTCAAAGCCAAACATCCCGGTTTGCCAGTGATCATCATGACGGCCTTCTCGGATTTAGACAGCGCAGTGAGCGCATTTCAAGGCGGTGCGTTTGAATATTTGCCAAAACCCTTTGACCTACCCAAAGCGATTGAATTGATTCGCCGCGCAGTTCAAGAAAGCCAGCGCGAAGAAGTCTCGGAAGAGCGCATGGGCGATACGCCGGAAATGCTAGGCCAGGCGCCTGCAGGCGCCTGGCCTAGCATTTCCGGCG
>JBAXOC010000222.1:0-3205 GCA_037133455.1 Comamonadaceae bacterium
CGCCCAAAGAGGCGCGTTGCGCCCGGGTTAGGTATGCCACGCCAGGCGTTGGCAAGGGGCCTAGCAAAACCACATCGACACCGGCAGAGTTAAAGCCGCTCTCTAAAGCGCTTTCTAACATGTAGCCCGAAATTCGGGTGTCTTTACCAATCAGAACCGTTGGCCGAGATTCATTTTGTTTCAGCACACGGCCAACGGCATGGGCCAATCGCAAAATAAAATCTGGAGTGATGGGGGACTGGCCTACCGTGCCACGGATACCGTCGGTTCCAAAATACTGTCGTGTCATTGTCTTGTCTCCTCGTTTTTCTTCTCTTTTGATTCAGCGCTCTGCATGGCAGCAAGTACCTGAAGTCCTTGGATGGTTGCCTTTACATCATGCACCCGAACAATATGAGCGCCTCGTTCAACCGCCAAGACAGCGGCGGCAACGCTTGCCGCCACGCGGTCATCTGCAGGGGCACCTGTTACAGCACCAAGAGAGGATTTGCGCGACCAACCTGCGATCACCGGATAGCCTAGGGCCAACATACCACGCTGATGGGATAGTAGTGAAAAGTTTTGTTCTACTGTTTTCCCAAAACCGATGCCGGGATCTATGCAGATGCGCTTGCGAGCAATTCCTTTGCGCTCCAATGCTTGAATACGGTCGGCTAAAAATTCCGTAACCTGCGCAACCACATCCCCTTGCATCGGCGTGGTTTGCATGGTCTGGGGATCGCGGTGCATATGCATCAAACACACGCCACAATGATCGAAAGCCGAGACCACGTCTAAAGCGCTCACCAAACCTTTAGGCTCACTCCAACGCAAAGCCCAAATGTCATTGATGATGTCTGCACCCAGATCGAGAACGGCTTGCATCACCGCGGGCTTGTAGGTGTCGACCGACACAGGGACGCCCAGGGTCACTGCGTAGCGCACTACCGGAATGACCCGGGCTAACTCAACTTCGAGCGACAAGGCCAAGGCGCCAGGGCGTGAGGACTCGCCGCCAATATCCAAAATGTCAGCGCCCTCAAGGAGAAGTTGGTCACAATGCTTAATTGCGGACTGGATTTCGAAGTGTTCGCCGCCATCAGAAAAAGAATCCGGCGTGACATTGACAACCCCCATGACTTTGGGACGGCTGAGATCGATCTCAAAACGGTTGGTTTGCCAGACAAACATACAGATTAATCCGCGAAAAAAAGGAACAAGGGGGCAAAGTGCCCCCTTGAGTCATTCGTCAATCGAATTTTATGCCGCAGAAGGCGCAGTATCTGGGCTGGTTGTCGCCGTCGGCCCACTTCCGCCGCCGGTATCAGCGGGAGGAATGCGAGGCGTCCAATCCTTGGGTTCACGCGGATCCCGGCCCGCCATGATGTCATCCAACTGATCGCTGTCAATGGTTTCCCATTCCAGCAAGGCCTTGGCCATGGCGTGGATTTTTTCTTGGTTATCTTCAATGAGCTTGCGGGCTTGCGCGTACTGCTGATCAATGATGCGGCGGACTTCAGAGTCCACCTTCTGCATGGTTTGTTCGCTCATATTGGTTGTCTTGGTTACGGATCGACCCAAGAAGACTTCGCCCTCGTTCTCAGCATAAACCATGGGGCCCAGGGCATCGGTCATACCGTAGCGGGTCACCATGTCACGGGCAATCGACGTTGCACGTTCAAAGTCATTGCTCGCACCTGTGGTCATTTGGTGCATAAAGACTTCTTCTGCAATCCGGCCACCAAACAACATGCTGATTTGGTTCAACATGTATTCGCTGTCGTAGGAGTAACGGTCTTGGGCTGGCAGGCTCATCGTGACACCCAAAGCGCGCCCCCTTGGGATGATCGTCACTTTATGCACTGGATCGCACTTGGGTAGCATTTTCCCGATCAAGGCGTGGCCAGATTCGTGGTAGGCCGTGTTCTTGCGCTCGGCCTCTGGCATGACCATGCTCTTGCGCTCTGGCCCCATCAGAATTTTGTCTTTGGCTTTTTCAAAGTCTTGCATCTCAACCAAACGCGCGTTGCGTCTTGCCGCCATCAAGGCCGCTTCGTTGCAAAGGTTGGCCAAATCAGCGCCCGACATGCCTGGGGTACCTCGGGCGATCACACCAGGATTAACGTCTTGGGCGACCGGAACTTTGCGCATGTGTACGTTCAAAATTTGTTCACGGCCACGGATATCGGGCAGCGTGACGTAGACCTGGCGGTCAAAACGGCCAGGGCGCAACAACGCGGAATCCAAAATGTCGGGGCGGTTGGTCGCGGCGACAACGATTACGCCGACATTGGTTTCAAAGCCGTCCATCTCGACCAACATTTGGTTCAAGGTTTGTTCACGCTCATCGTTACCACCGCCCAGCCCCGCGCCGCGTTGGCGACCAACTGCGTCGATCTCATCAATAAAAATAATGCAGGGCGCGTTTTTCTTGGCGTTGTCAAACATATCGCGCACCCGCGAAGCGCCGACACCGACAAACATTTCTACGAAATCCGAACCTGAAATACTGAAAAAGGGAACTTTGGCTTCGCCAGCGATGGACTTAGCCAGCAAAGTTTTACCCGTTCCTGGGGGGCCCACTAAGAGCAAACCGCGGGGAATACGCCCGCCAAGTTTTTGAAATTTGGAAGGGTCTTTAAGAAAATCAACGACTTCTTTAACTTCTTCTTTGGCCTCATCGCAACCCGCGACATCGGCAAAGGTGACGGTGTTGGTGGCTTCGTCGAGCAAACGGGCTTTGCTTTTCCCAAAACTAAATGCTCCTCCTTTTCCACCGCCTTGCATTTGACGCATGAAGTAAACCCACACACCAATAAGCAACAGCATGGGGCCCCAACTGACCAACAAAGTCATGAGCAAAGAGCCCTCTTCGCGAGGTTTCACATCAAACTTGACGCCATTGGAAATCAGATCGCCCACCAAACCGCGGTCTAAGTATGTAGCCGTGGTTTTGACTTTGCGGTCGTCCGTGGTGACGGCAAAAATTTCAGTGCCGCCTTGGCCTTCTTGGATGACGGCTGTTTTGATATTTTTATTTCGAACTTCTTCCAAGAAGTCGGAATAGCCCAGCAAACTCGCGTTCGCGCCGCTGTGCGTATCAAATTGTTTGAACACGGTAAACAGCACCAAGCCGATGACCAACCAAACTGCAATTTTCGAAAACCACTGATTATTCAAGCGAAGCTCCCATTAGGACGCAATAAGACAACCCTTGCTACGTGGG
>JBAXOC010000223.1:0-3187 GCA_037133455.1 Comamonadaceae bacterium
AGCCTCAGATTTGCGGGCTTGACGCCGCAATCTGAATTAGCCCTAACAACCCAGCAGTCTGAAGGCGTTCAGTATTACCGCGCTGAGTACGACGCGCCTTGGGTGAACACGGGAATGCATTGGAAGGTGTACGCCAGCGACGTTCGCAACCAAGCCAGCGGCGGTATTAAAGGTGTTTCTGACGAGATCGGATTTGGCTTGTCTAAGTTGATTGCCACTGACCGAACTGGAAAATGGCTTGCTGGTTTAGAGGCGTCCCAACGGCAAACCCAAAATTGGCTGCCCAGCGGACTAAACGCCGACCGAGTGGACCAACAACTCCGCGCCAAGGTACATGCCGAGTCTGCCAACAGTTGGGTGGACAACTTTAGCAACGACGTGGTTTTGATTGCAGGCGTTATGGACTTGAACCGCCTCGTTTCAGATAAGAACGACGATGCCACTTTATTAAACGTTCAAGGCGAATACCAGAAACTGGAAATCAGCGGCGGCTTGTCCCAAGCCCTAGGCAAAAGCAAACTGCTGACTGGCTCGGTCCGTTGGAAAGCCCAAGTAGCTTCTAAGAACTTAGATACCTACAACCGGATGTCTTTAGGCGGGGTTACAGGAATTCGCGCTTTAAGTTCGGTAGACGGTGTGGGCGACCAAGGCGCTCAACTCTCTTTTGACTTGGTTCACCAAACGACCCCCGATCTTTATACCGGGCTTTTTTACGACGTAGGAACCGTCCAAAATAACCGTGTCACGCTCAACCCAGGCGACTCCGATTGGTACACCTTGCAAGGCGCAGGTTTCCTCTTAGGCGGCAAGGTCAGCAAGGTGAGTTGGTCTTTATCGGTGGGTGCTTCTTTTGGAAATACACCTGCAGTTTGGAACGCTTCTAACACACCGATTGGCGAAGCCCGTGCTAACTTCGCAGCGACGTATCCGTTTTAATTTAGCCCGTCGATTAGCGAACGAGGGCGGCGGCGTTGGTAAGTACTAAGCCGCGCGGAGCGCATTCAGGGCAATTGGCGTCCGGATTCACGGCGCGTGAATACTGGGGTAAGCGGGCTTGGAACTCAGCTGGAGTCATCAAAGGGCGATGCGAAAGCAATAGCGAAATAAATCCGGAGACCAAAGGCGCTGCGTAACTGGTGCCCACACCTCGCGCCAGTCCGACGGGATTCTCTTCACCTTTGGCATCCACATCAAAGCTTGCGACTTTGAGTTTGTTGGCTTGCCAGCTGGAGTCATCGCTAAGACGGCGTCCGCCGCCGGGAGCGTAAATCACAGTTCGTGCGTCTAACGCCGAGTAACTTTCGATATTGTTTTCTGGGTCAATCGCGCCTACAGAGATCACGCCTTCACAGTTGGCCGGTTCGGCTAATTTTTTACCGAAGGTGTTGCCAACGGCGGCCACCACAAAAACTTTCTTTTGTACCAAGCGCTTAACCAAGGCTTGCAGATCCGCACCACACACGGCCCCGCCGCCAGAAAAACTGAGGTTAATCACGTGCGCAGGGTTGGGGTTGTTGGGAACCCCCGCCACAGGTAAACCCGCAGACCACGACATCGCGTCAAGTAAATCGGAGCGGGACATATTGCACGCGCCGAACAAACGCACAGGCAATATTTTTGCCAATGGGTTCACGCCATAGACGCCAGATTTTTCGCGGCCATTGCCAGCGATCAAACTGGCGATCTCGGTGCCATGGGTTCTAAAAGAAGTTGAAAGTGTTTGCCCCGTGCATTTGGTTTCACGCGCATCGGGGGAGAAATTAGCCGAGCGGCCGCCCTTGGGGTTATGCGGAGCAGAAAGAAAGTCGTAGCCCGGGAGCAACCGGCCTTCCAAGCTGGGGTGGCCTTGCAAAACGCCCGCGTCAATCACGGCAACTACAACCTCGTAAGGCCCGGGTTTTACGCCAGCGGTGTTGATGGCTGAGGGCGCGTTGTGGGCACTGGCATTGAGAGAGCCCAAATGCCACGGTGTTTCTTGCGCCAAAGCTGCTCCCAAAACCAGCGAAAGGCTGGCAAAAAGCAACTTCCCAAGAAACCGGCGATCAGAGACCACGTTGATTGGTTATCGGGCTGCAATGCGAGGCACTGCAAATCGATAAAACTGTTAAGACATAACAATTTTACCGACTGATAACCAAATTCAACTGTTTTTTTGGTATTTTTATTTAATTCGTTGTTTATCGGCTTAATTACCGATTTAAACAAATTTTTACTACTTTTTGGGCAACGCAACGGCTGCGTTTTTCGGCGTTACGGTCAACGTAACCAGCGTTCCCGTCAGCATATTGGATTCATTCATTTCTACCGTGGCGCTGCGGTCTTGTTTGGTAAAAACCAAAAGGCTGGTTTTGCCGCGGATGGCGCTTAACAAGGTCCAACCCTGTTGCGGGTATTGTTCTAAAAAGAAGGTGTAGGCAGCCATGCTGTCTTTGCCCATGTCGAGCAACACGCGGCCGACCCAGTTATCGCCTGAGCCGATGATGAGCGATTGGTCGTACAAAATTTTGGTGCCCGCGGGCAATTGGGTTTGGCCCATGAAGTCTGCGTTTTGAATGGGCACAGCGGCATCGTTCATTGGCGTGCCGACTGCAGCGCAGCCGCCTAAGGCAAGGGAAACGACGAGGGCTGAGCTCAAAAGCAGGGAGGGAGTTTTCATGGGCAGATCCTAAAAAAGGAGTTAAGGCACATGGAGATTATCCGCTAGTCAGGCCGCTCAAAACCATAGCTTCCAAGAGGCGCTTGGCGTATCATGGAATTTAAATAAACGGGTTGAAATTTGGAGAATTCTTATGGATACGGTTTTAGTGGTTTTGGTTTTCTTTTTTCTCTTGGTGCTGATGGGCTCGGCCGTTTTTTATTACCTTTCATTGCAAAACCTCGCCCAGATGAAGCGCGAAATGGAGGCGATGAAGGCAGGAGCTGCAAAAAGCGCTTCGTCTAGCGCAATTCGCCACGAGCGAGCGCGTTGCCACCAACAACTTCAACAACTTGAAACGGATTTGGCCTCCACTGCCCGCGAAACTTTGACGCCCGAGGAGCTCAGCCTGATTGACTACGCCCGCGATGAAATCAAGAAGTGCACAGACGCCTTAAAGCACCTCAACGACTGGATGGGCTTGCCCTACGACCAAGAGTGGGTCGAGATGCTGAAAAAACTTCCGTGTATCAACACCTTGTACCGTGCCGC
>JBAXOC010000224.1:0-3178 GCA_037133455.1 Comamonadaceae bacterium
GTTGTTGTGTTCATTCCGGGCTCCTGAAGTGTTGAGAAATCAATTTCAAACACGGCAGCCAGAGACTTCAAAGATTCAGTGCTTGCCACTTGTCCTTGTTCAATGCGTTGGACGGTGCGCACGCTTAAACCACTAAGGTCAGCCAGTTGCTGTTGCGACCAGCCGCGTTGGAGTCTGAGTTTTTGAATCACTATATAAAGTCCCTGTTTGCCGATAGGCGTAATTTAATTCTTTGTCTAGGAGTTGAAGACGTCACGGCACGTCAGCAGGACGACTTTGGCATGACACCACTATGACATTGGCATTACGCACCACCTACTCGGCTTGCGGGTCTGTCTGAACGTGGTCATCAAGGTAACGTTTAAAAACCGCAATTTTTGCGATCAAATCCTATTTAATTATCATTTAGTTGCGACTTTTTAATAAAGTGATGTCAAAAAGTTGCAAAAACCCTTCTATCAACCGCAGCCAACGAGAGTCGCATCAGGCCGAACCAGCGAGGTCTTGACTAAGTAACAGCGCCATAGGGTCTTCATATGTCTTTCCTACAATGCCCAGATGAAACAAAAAACCCGGATTGCGATTGGTTTGGTGATTGTGCTGCTTGCGCTTGGGGGCGCGTGGTGGGCGCAGCGCGGCGGGAGCGCAGAGGTACAGTACCGAACCGGAAAAATTGAGCGGGGGGATTTGTTGGCCAGTGTTGCGGCAAGCGGGGCGGTGACGCCGGTGTCATTGGTAACCGTTGGGACGCAGGTGAGCGGACAGATTCGTGACGTCTTGGTCGATTTCAATACCGAAGTAAAAGCGGGGCAGTTACTCGCGCAAATTGACCCAGAGAGTTTTGAGTACCGGGTTCGCTCGGCGCAGGCCGATGTTGATGCGGCGCGGGCTGCGGTGTTAACCGCACAGGCCAACCTGCTTGCAACCCAAACGCAGGTCTCGCGGGCCCAGGTGGATTTAAACGAGGCGCAGCGTTCGCAGGATCGCACCCTCAGTTTGGTTGAAAAACAATTTATCGCCCAAAGCGAGGGCGACAAAGCCCGGGCTTTGGTGAACACCAGCGTTGAGGCTTTGAAAGCGACGCAGGCCCAGGTGGGCGTTTCCCAAGCGCAGGTAAGCGCGGCTAAAGCCAATGTGTCGCAGCGCGACTCGGCGCTGGCCCAAGCCCGCATCGATTTGGCCCGCACGAAGATTACCTCTCCCGTGAACGGCATCGTGATTAAACGGGCGATTGAGCGAGGGCAAACGGTTGCTAGCAGCTTGCAAGCCCCCGAGTTGTTTGTGATTGCGCAAAATTTGTCCGATATGCAAGTCGAGGCGGCGATTGACGAAAGCGATGTAGGTCGCTTGGTCGTAGGCCAAAAAGCAAGCTTTACGGTGGACGCGTTTCCGGGCCAAACTTTTCAAGGGGCGGTTCAGCAGGTTCGCAAAGCGGCGCTTAACGTAGCCAATGTGGTGACGTATGTGGCGGTGATTCGGTTCTCCAACGTTGACGGCCGATTGATGCCGGGCATGACCGCCAACGTCAGAATCGTGACCGAAGAGCGCAAACAAGTTTTGAAAGTTCCTAACGCGGCGCTGCGTTTGCGTATTGCCGGCGTCGAGCCCCCCAAAGGAGATGGCGCTTCTCGCTCCAGCAGCCGTGGGCGGCTTTATATTAAAGACGCCAAAGGCCAACCTCAAGCGATTGCGGTTCAAGTGGGGGTGACTGACGGAACCCAAACTGAATTGATCGTGGCCCCTGCTTCAAATCAGGGCGCAGACGCATCCCCGATAACTGAGGGCGTGGAGGTGTTGGTAGCGGTGAAGTCTGCGGGCGGCCCAGCCGCAGGCGCAAAACCTAACGGCCCGCGTTCGCCGTTTTAAGTTCGCAACGCTGCCCCAAGCCGCCATGACAAACGTCACGCCGCCACTGATCGTGGCCAAAGACTTGGCTAAAAGCTATGCCATGGGTTCTGCCGCAGAACAAGCCCTTGGGACAGGACAAACCGTTCACGCCCTGCGCGGCGTGAGCTTGGACATTGCCCGCGGAGAGTTTGTCGCGATCATGGGCGCATCGGGTTCGGGTAAATCGACCTTGATGAATATTTTGGGTTGCTTAGACACCCCAAGCGCTGGCAGCTATCGCTTGGGTGGCGAAGCGGTAGAGCGAATGAGCAGCGATCAGTTAGCGCAACTGCGAAACCAACACATTGGTTTTGTGTTTCAGCAATTCAATTTGTTACCGCGAACCTCCGCCCTAGAAAACGTGGAGTTGCCTTTGGTGTACTGCGGCGTTAAAGCCCCAGCTCGCCGCGAAAGGGCAAAGGCCGCTTTAGAGCGGGTTGGTTTGGGCGAGCGCTTGTTACATACGCCCTCCGAGTTGTCAGGCGGGCAGCAACAACGCGTTGCGATTGCCCGAGCGTTGGTGAACGCGCCGCAATTGATCTTGGCTGACGAGCCCACCGGCGCATTGGACTCACAAACCAGCGCCGAAATCATGCAGCTACTCACTGAACTCAACGCCCAAGGTATGACGGTGGTGATCGTGACCCATGAACCCGACATTGCGTCTTGGGCCCGACGTACCTTGGTTTTTAAAGATGGCGTCATGGTTCAAGACACTTCTAATCCCGCACATGCGGAGCAGGCCGCATGAACGCGCTGACGGCTTTTCGAAGTGCTTTACGGGCCTTATCTGCCAACGCTTTGCGCAGCGTTCTCACCATGTTGGGAATCATCATTGGCGTGGCTGCGGTGATTGCGATGATCGCCGTAGGGCAGGGCGCGACCCAACGCGTACAAGAACAAATGAAGGGCTTGGGCTCCAACATCATGCTGGTGTTACCCGGCGGCGTATCGCAGGCGGGCGTTCGCTTGGGGGCACAAACCCGCCAACGCCTAACCGAAGAGGACGCCCAGGCGATTACTTTAGAGATTCCCGAAGTCCAGGTGGCCGCGCCGACCTCGCGTGCAACCGGGCAATTGGTGTGGGGCAATAGCAATTGGGGCAGCAACATCATTGGAGTGACCAACGAATACTTGGAAGCGCGGGACTGGCCGTTGCAAAGTGGCCGTATGTTTGACGCTGCAGAACTCGCAGGCTCTGCCAAGGTGGCGTGGGTGGGGACCACTGTGGTGCGCGAATTGTTGGGCGATCAAGACGCAGTCGATCAAGTCATTCGGGTTCGGGGGATAC
>JBAXOC010000225.1:0-3153 GCA_037133455.1 Comamonadaceae bacterium
GCTTGATGTTCAAACGCCCTACTCAAAACAAGTACTTCAAAGTTTATTACCCGTTTTGGACGCCGTGGTTCAGGACGCCGATGGGCGAGTGTTGGTTGACGGCCTGCGTAACTGGAATGGTGATTTTTCACAAGACAACATAGCCCCCACCGTATTTAGCCAGTTGCTTTATGAAGTAGCCCGCGGCGCGATGGCTGACGAGTTAGGCGAAGGTCCGTTCAAAGCGCTCCTGCGAACCCGCACGCTTGACAGCGCCCTGCCCCGCTTGTTCGCCGACGCGCAATCACCTTGGTGGGACAACAAAACCACACCAGTTATTGAAAGCCGCAATGACACGGTTCTAGCCGCTTGGAAAGCTGCGCTCGCCGATTTGGAAAAAACTTATGGCAAAGACAGCGCCCAGTGGCTTTGGGGCAAAGCCCATACGCTGACCCACAACCATCCTTTGGGTCAGCAAAAGCCTTTGGATAAATTGTTTAACGTAGGCCCCTTTAGCGTTTCCGGCGCCCGCGAAGTACCGAATAATTTCTCAAGCTCCATCGGACCAGCGCCGTGGTTGGTTGCGCACGGACCTTCCACGCGCCGGGTCATTGATTTTGCGGATGCAAGCAAAGCGGTTGGGATTAACCCCGTCGGACAAAGCGGCGTTTTGTTTGACAAGCACTACGCGGACCAAGCAACGCGTTTTGCAAAAGGCGAATACGTTGCGCAGTATTTAAGCCCCGCCGACGTCAAAGCCCATACGTCAAGTACCCTGACCTTCAATCCTGTGCCTTAAACCGCAATACCTAAAACGCTGCACAGCTCCAACATCGTGGTGACGGTGAGGTGCGGCGTTTTCGGATGGCTCCACATGTGCGCTTTGCGGTTCACCCAGGCGGTGTGCATGCCCGCATCCAAGGCGCCAAGAACGTCTAACTCCGCGTCGTCACCGACGTGCAAGATTTCATTCGATTGGAGGTTCAATGACCGAGCAGCTGCATTGAAAATATCCACATGCGGCTTGGCTACACCACAAGACTTTGCGCTCACACTGCCCACAAAGTAAGCGCCTAGCCCGACTCGGTGAATATCGGCGTTGCCGTTGGATAAGGCCAAGACGGGATAGCGGGCGCTCAACGCTGCCAAAGCCGGCTCGGCATCGGCATATAAGTCAACCCGCTGGCGCTCGGCATAAAAAACCTCGAACGCATCTTGCGCCAAAGCGACGTCTTCTTGCGCGCGGTGCAGCCCTAGGCGCAAAGCTTCAAGACGCAAGGCGCTGAGGTCATGGGACCAATGGGGGTGGGCTGCCAGTACCTCATCACGCAGCTTTTGCCGGGCTACGGGGTCTGAAAATAGGGCGGCAGTGACGGGGGCACGGACCACAAGCCAATCACCCATAGCCTTCTCGGCACGGTGAATAGTCGGCCACACGGGCCATAAGGTGTCATCCAAATCAAGGGTTATCGCGCGAAGATGTGAAAAATCGGTCATAGGTGCGGGAGAATACCGCATGCCATTCTCTAAAGAACCCCCTTACGCCCATGGGCAAGCCGCAAAGACGGCGGTGCTCTTTTGTAACCTCGGAACGCCGGACGCGCCCACGCCCAAAGCGGTTCGCCGCTATTTGGCGGAGTTTTTAAGCGACCACCGGGTGGTTGAAATCCCGCGCCTGCTGTGGATGCTGATCTTGCACGGCATCATCTTGCGCTTTCGCCCTGCCAAATCTGCCGCGAAATACGCTAGCGTCTGGACGGCTGAAGGCTCGCCTTTGAAAATTTGGACAGAAAAACAAGCCGCCTTGCTTCAATCACAACTCACCCAACTCGGCCACCGTGTCGTGGTTCGCTGGGCGATGCGCTACGGTAGCACCTCGATTGCTTCCCAGCTTGATGTTTTGAAGGCCGACGGCGTCACACGGGTTTTAGTTTTACCCGCCTATCCGCAATACTCCGCCACCACCACGGCCAGCGTGTTTGACGCGGTATACATGTGGGCCCAAAAAACCCGCTCGATTCCGGAGCTGCGTTTTGTGAACCATTACCACGACGATGCGAAGTACATCGCTGCGCTTTCCAGCAGCGTGTCCAACTATTGGCAGGCGCATGGACAGCCTGACAATTTAGTCATGAGCTTTCATGGTGTTCCAGAACGCACCTTGCATTTGGGCGATATCTACCACTGCGAATGTTTCAAAACAGCGCGTTTGTTGGCCCAATCGCTTGGGCTGTCTAAAGACCAATACCAAGTGACTTTTCAAAGTCGACTGGGTCGGGCCAAATGGCTTGAGCCCTATACGGAGCCGACCTTGATCGCAATGGGAAAAGCTGGCGTTGGGCGGGTTGATGTGATTTGCCCCGGCTTTACCAGTGACTGCTTAGAGACCTTGGAAGAGATCAATATGGAAGCCCGCGAGGCGTTTTTACACGCGGGCGGAAAAGCATTTCATTACATCACCTGCCTCAACGATTCACCGCTTGCGATTGATGCGCTCGCTGCCGTTACCACCCAACACCTAAGCGGCTGGGACACCCATACTGCGCCTGATGTGGCAACCCTGGCGCACGCAAGGGCAGAGGCCTTGGCTTTAGGCGCGAAAAACTAAGTGTCCATTGTTCTGGCCCCGATGGAAGGGCTGCTTGACTTTGTGTTGCGCGACGTTTTGACACGCGTGGGCGGGATAGACCGCTGCGTGTCAGAGTTCATTCGGGTCACCAATACGCTATTGCCTGAACGTGCCTTTTTGCGAGTCGTCCCTGAATTGTTGACAGGTGGAAAAACCGCTGCAGGCGTTCCGGTGCGACCGCAATTATTGGGTTCTGACCCCGAATGTTTAGCTGACAACGCCGCTCGAGTGGCGGGCTTAGGGGCCGATGGGGTGGATTTGAATTTTGGCTGCCCGGCTAAGGTCGTTAACCGACACGGCGGCGGGGCGGCTTTGTTAGAAGACCCGGAACTTTTATTCAAAATCATGCAAGCCGTGCGGCGTGCGGTGCCAGCGCACCAAGTGGTATCGGCCAAGATGCGTCTGGGCTTTCACGATGACCGCCGCGCCGAAGATTGCGCACGTGCACTGGAAGCAGGCGGGGCTGGTGAAATTGTCGTACACGCCCGCACCCGCGCAGACGCTTATCGCCCGCCTGCGTACTGGAATCGGGTGGCAGATATCGC
>JBAXOC010000226.1:0-3134 GCA_037133455.1 Comamonadaceae bacterium
CTGAAGCAACTTGCTTCGGAAGGCTGCAGTATTTTGTATATCAGCCACAAGCTCCATGAAATTCGTGAACTGTGCAATGCCTGTACGGTGCTGCGCGGGGGCAAAGTAACTGGGGTGTGTAACCCGGCGGAGGAATCTAACGCCTCACTTTCGCGCTTGATGATTGGAGCAGAGCCACCCAAGCTGGTGCACAACGTTCGAGAAACCGGCGAGGCACGTTTATCGGTTCATAATTTAAGCCTGCCACGCGAGGATCAATTTGGCGTGGATTTACATGGCATTGACTTGCAAGTACGCGCAGGCGAAGTGGTCGGCATTGCGGGCGTCTCTGGCAACGGCCAACGCGAACTGTTGTATGCCTTATCCGGTGAAGATTGCCGCTCGCCCAAAGGCAGCATTCGCATGGGTGAAGAAGACGTAGCCCAAATCCATCCGGGGGGCAGACGTGAACGTGGACTTCACTTTGTTCCGGAAGAACGTTTGGGGCGCGGCGCGGTCCCCGAGTTGAGTTTGGCGCACAACCTGCTGCTCACCCGCAACGAAGCCATCGCTTATCCCGGCTTTGCAGGCGGCTGGATTTCTTTGGCGATGTTGCACGCGCAAGCGGCGGCCATCATTAGCCGATTCCAAGTGAAAGCCAATGGCCCAGGGGCGGTGGCGCGGTCACTCTCGGGTGGCAATTTGCAAAAATTTATTGTAGGGCGAGAAATCGACGCGCAGCCCAAGGTGTTCATCGTTTCGCAACCGACATGGGGTGTCGACGTGGGCGCTGCGGCGCAAATTCGCGGAGCGATTTTGGCCTTGCGCGATGCCGGATGCGCGGTGTTGGTGGTGAGTGAGGAGCTTGATGAGTTGTTTGAAGTGTGTGATCGTTTGCACGTCATCGCCCACGGCAAGTTGTCGCCTTCCATCGCAACGGCCAACGCCACGGTCGAGCAACTCGGCGAATGGATGAGTGGACTGTGGGGCGCAACATGCTGAATTTCAAACTCCAGGTTCGCCCCGCGCCTTCGCGCTTGTGGACCTTTGCCTCACCGCTGTTGGCACTTGTCTTAACGGTGCTCATTGGCGTAGTGTTGTTTCAACTCTTGGGAAAGGATCCTGTGCGCGGCTTGCAGATGTTTTTCTGGGAGCCAATTAAAAGCGCTTACGCCTTGGGTGAGTTGGTTGTGAAAGCAACGCCCTTGCTGCTCATTGCTTTGGGGTTGGCCGTGTGTTTTCGATCTAATGTATGGAATATTGGAGCCGAGGGGCAATACATCTTGGGCGCAGTGGCTGCCAGCGGTGTGGCCTTGATGGCCGATAAAACCACGGGAAGTTGGGTGGTGGTTTTGGTGATTTTTGCGGGCGTGGCCGGGGGCATGGTCTGGGCGGGTATTACTGCGCTGCTGCGTGACCGCTTCAACGCCAATGAAATTTTGGTCAGCCTGATGATGGTCTACATCGCCGTTCAAGTTTTGGGATTCTTGGTCTACGGACCTTGGAAAGACCCCAATGGGTATAACTTTCCGCAGACCCAAACTTTTGAAGCAGCCACCCGCATTCCCAAACTCATCAGCAGCTCGCGCATGAGCATCGGGGTGGTGTTTGCTTTGGTGGGCGTTGTGGCGGTGTGGGTCTTTTTATTCCGAACCCGTGCCGGATTTGCGCAGCAGGTAGGTGGCTTGGCTCCAGCCGCCGCCCGCTACGCCGGATTTTCCTCGCGCCGTGCGCTGTGGACGGCTTTGTTGGTCTCAGGCGGAATGGCAGGTTTAGCCGGTGCGCTTGAAGTGGCCGGCCCGATTGGTCAATTAACCCCCTATGTTCCCGCAGGCTACGGATTTGCCGCCATCATCGTCGCCTACGTCGGACGCTTGCACCCGGTCGGTTTGGTTTTCTCTAGTTTGCTAATGAGTATGTTTTATATCGGCGGCGAATTAGCGCAGTCGCGCATGGGCCTGCCAAAATCTTTAACCGGCGTGTTCCAAGGCCTGTTGTTGTTTACCTTGCTGGCGTGCGATACCTTGGTCAATTACCGATTGGTTCGCCAAGCCCGCTCAAACGGGCCAGTCCCAGGAGGAACACCGTAATGGAATCTTACGCACTGCTGATTGCGGCAACGCTGAACGCCGGCACGGTTTTGGCCATCGCCTCTTTGGGTTTGCTCATCAATGAGAAAGCCGGCATCGTCAACCTCGGCGCTGAGGGCATGATGCTGTGCGCTGCTATTGCAGGCTTTGCCGCTGTGGTCCATTCAGGCAGCGACACCGTGGGCTTTGCGGCTGGAATGTGCGCCGGTGCTGCCATGGCTGCGGTTTTTGGTAGCTTGGTGATTTGGCTCAATACCAACCAATACGCCACCGGCTTGGCGTTGAGTTTGTTCGGCGCGGGGTTTTCGGCATTTGCTGGTGTGAGTTTTGTCCAAGAAAAAATTCCAGAACGCCCTAGCTTTGCAATTCCCTTCTTGTCGGACATTCCTTTTGTTGGATCGGCCTTTTTTAAGCACCACCCATTGGTCTATCTCACTGTTATCTTTGCTGCGGCGCTGATTTGGTTTTTATACCGCACCCGATCCGGTTTGGTGTTGCGAAGCGTCGGTGAAAGCCCGGAGTCGGCCCACGCTTTGGGCTACCCCGTGCGCTGGATCCGGTTTGCTGCGGTGGTAGGCGGCGGGGCTTTGTGTGGCTTGGCGGGGGCTTATATCTCGATTATTTATACGCCGTTATGGGTTGAAGGCATGGTTTCTGGCAAAGGCTGGATTGCGTTGGCGCTCACCACGTTTGCCACCTGGCGGCCTGCCCGGGTCTTGCTGGGGGCGTATTTGTTTGGTGGGGTCACGATGTTGCAATTCCACCTGCAAGGTATTGGTGTGGACGTGCCGAGCCAGCTTTTGAGCATGCTCCCTTATGTCGCTACCATTGTGGTTCTGGCCTTAATATCTCGCAATCCAACCTGGATTCGGATTAACATGCCGGCTTCCATTGGAAAACCTTTTTATCCGGGTTCTTGATTTTTTTCTAGTTTTTTACCGTTGGCCTCACTTTTTTTAACAAAGGAAATCAAATGACAGATGTACAAAAACGCGCGTTGCTGAAATTCGCTGCCATCACCGCAGACGCTGCTGCGCCCATCCATTTCTGCCGCAAAGATGCCCC
>JBAXOC010000227.1:0-3132 GCA_037133455.1 Comamonadaceae bacterium
GAAGCAGGCGCAGAGGTACGCTTGTCTGTGAGCTCGTCCAAAGAGATAAGCTGTATTTTCGCAGTTGTCAGTTCGTCTTTGACTTCTTTGTACGACTTGATTTGGCCGTACTGGTTCACGTATTGCAAATCGCCGTTGATGTCGGTGGACTGCGCCAAGGCAGCAGACACCTGGTCTTCACCCACGAACACATGGGTTTGCCATTTATTAAATGGGCTGTTCTGGTTCGCGTTTTGGGTTTTGACGTAGTAAATCGTAGCCAAGTAGCCGTTACCACCATTGTCATAGACGGTAAATGCGGTTGATTTGTTAAAGCTGGCGGGGTTGGTACGGCTAAACGCTTCTGTAATGACCGTCGCATCAGCGGGGAAGTTCAAGCCCAAAGAAACCGCAGAGGTTTGTTTGGCTTCGCCGGAGGTTTTCTGGGGGATGGTTAAAACCACCCGGTCATTCACGTTCGCACTACCGGTCGAGTCAACCGTTGCCGCCATCAAACGCTGGCCTGCCGAGTTCACCACGTTGAACTGCTCGTTCAAAGAGAAAGAGCCGTTACGGGTGTAGGTGTCTGTCAAGCCGTCAGCAGAGCGTAGCGGGAAGAAGCCGTCACCCGTGATCGCCAAGTCCAAGGCGTTCGAGGAGAACGAAATATTACCCTGGCTAAATTCCTGGCTCACCTGTTTCAAGGAAACACCCTGACCCACGGTAGAGGAAGCTTTTTGCAAAGGCGAGGTCGCGAAAATATCTCCAAAGTCAGCCCGTGAGCGCTTAAAGCCGGTGGTACCAACGTTGGAAATATTATTGGCTGTCACGCCCAACATGGCGGTGGCAGCATTAAGACCGGTTAGCGAGGTATAGAAAGACATGGTGGGTTTCTCCGGGAGTTGCTAGGGTGTGTGGGTTTAAAAAGGGGGCTTGCGGGGCTTAGCCGTCAATACGGGTCACGTCTGCTAACTTGACGGTTTTTCCGCCTTGAATTTGCAGCAGCATGGTTTTGTCGGGCTGTTGGCTGATACCAATGACCGTGGCCATGGTGCTCACCGCAGGGTTAATCACTTTGCCTTGGTTGACTGCCGCGGCTTTGATGCTGTAGGTGGCGTCGGGCAGGGCGTTGCCCGCGTCGTCTTTGCCGTCCCAAGACCAGGTCATGTCGCCAGCGGTTTGGGCACCAACGATTTTGGTGTTGACCAAAATGCCTTTGGCATCGTAAATTTTGAACTGAACGCCGTCAGCGCCTGTGGGCAAACTGACCACGGTTTTGACGGGTTGGCCATTGAGCAACTGGGCTGGGCCATCCGGCACTGACACTTTTCCGCCAATGAGGTTGGCGGTGCTGGTAATTTGGTTGCTTGACATGCTGTCCACAAACTTTGTCAAGGTGCTTGACATATTGGTCGTAGCTTCTAACTGCGAGAACTGCGCCAGCTGAGCGACGAATGCTTCGTTCTTGACTGGGTCTAACGGGTCTTGGTTTTTAAGCTGCGTAGTAAACAGCGTTAAAAAATCTTTTTGCCCCATGGTTGACTGACCTGTCGCTGCGGTGAGCTTGGCTTGAGCGTCTTGTGCGGTGGTGCGAATGCTGCTGGGAACGGCTGAAGCCCAAGCCGAGTTGGTTTGGGTGTTTGCGCTAAGAAGGTCTAGGTTGGCCATGGAGATCTCGCAGGTCTTTAAGTTTTAAAAATAGTGGGACGATTGCAAATTAACTCTTGATGATGTCGAGGGTTCGCATCATCAGTTGGCGGGCGGTATTAACCACCTCGACGTTATTTTGGTAAGACCGCGCGGCTGCCATCATCTCGACCATCTCGGTCATTTCGTTGACGTTCGACAGGTATACGTAGCCGTCTTTATCAGCCGAAGGGTTGCCAGGATCTGACATCCGAGCGATGGGTTTAGGGTCATCGGAAATACCGCTGACCTTGACGCCGCCGGTGCTTACCGGAGAGTTAGAACCTAGTTCAGCCATGATGGTTTTAAAGACGGTACGCTTAGCGCGAAAGGCGTCTTTGTCGCTGGCAGAAACAGCGCCCGCGTTGGCCAAGTTGGATGCGGTCGCATTCATACGGGCGGTTTGCGCGTTCAGCGCAGAGCCTGCGATACCAAAGAGGTTGTCGAGTGCCATGATTAATCTCCTCGCAATGCTTTACGGATGTTGCTGATGCGGTTTTCCAAAATACTGAGCGTGGTTTGGTAGTCCGCGGCGTATTGACCAAACTTGGCCTGCTCAACCGGGAGTTCAACCGTGTTTCCGTCGAAAGCAACGTTAAAAGGGACGCGGTATTTCACGCCGCTGGCGGTACTGTCAGCGCCTTGGGTAAGGTGGCTGCTGTGCGTTGTTTGCAGGGCGTAGTCTTGGGTGTCTTTCAAGACTTGCTTGAAATCAATGTCCTGCGCTTTGTAATTCGGTGTGTCGGAATTGGCAATGTTGCGCGAAAGCAATTCCATACGCTGGCTGCGAACACCCAGTGCTTTCTCGTGAACGCTGAAGGCGTTATCGATCATGTTCATGCTAATGACTCCATTGCGTTAAAGTTTTTTGCCGTAATGCCGACATCTCTAAAGACAAAACGGCTTTCTTAAGTCTCATCATGCAAATTGCATGCCATGAGACTTAAACCTCTGTGTTTGCTCACCTTTTCCTCCGCTTTAGCCGCCCTCAAAGCACAAAGCGGCAAACTTTTGCCGCTTTGGTGTTTTTGTCTTAAGGGTTGTTGTTCTCTGCGTACTGCTGAACCTTCTGGGCTTGCACTCGCATGGACGCGGGCAGCATTTGCCCTAAACGTTGGGCGGCGTTTTGCAGCAGGCCTTGGCGGATGGACTGTCGGGTAATCGGAGCGCTGGTGTCGCTGCCCACATGCAAGGCACGCGCTTGGTTGCCTTGGATATTCAAAGGCGAATCAGCGACCCGTTCTTGGCGCGAGGCAGGATTCAGGACCGAAAGGTAAAGGTCTTCCAAGCCCGCCGGGCCTTGGTTTTTCAAACCGACGTCATCAAAGTATTTATCGACCAGGCTCAATTGTTTATGCACACTCAAATCCAAAATCGCTTTGGGATTGGCAGCAAAACCGGCCGAGGCCGCTCCGCGCGAGGGACCGTCACAAAACTGAATGATTCCGTGGCAACGCTGGTTGCTCG
>JBAXOC010000228.1:0-3117 GCA_037133455.1 Comamonadaceae bacterium
CACCAAGATCATGGGGCGATTATTTCGCTTCGCTGGCAGCAGCAGCCGGTGCCGCGGCAGCGGGCGCCTCGGTGTGGCTGATGTCGCCATGCTTTTCACCACCCATATCAATATCGCCGCCCTTGCTCAAGATGAACAAAGCCAAGCCAGCAAAAATGGCAAAAGCCAAAATAATTTTCCACATACGATTTCCCTCAAAAAAAAGGCCCTCAAAAAAGGGCCTGTAAATGGCCCCGGCCATCACAGCCGGGGCGTTAACTCATCGAACGGATGACTTAGTCGTTGGCGAAAATGTCAACGTCTTTGGTTTCTTTGATGAACAAGCCACCAATAACCACGGTTGCGCCCGCAATGATGATGGGGTACCACAAGCCGTTGTACATATTGCCGGTCTGCGCCACGATAGCAAACGCAGTGGTAGGCAACAAGCCGCCGAACCAACCGTTACCAATGTGGTATGGCAAGCTCATCGAGGTGTAGCGAATCCGGGTGGGGAACATCTCTACCAACATCGCAGCGATAGGACCGTAAACCATCGTAACCAAGATCACCAAGTAGGTGAGGATGATGACAACAGTCACTTTGTCAAACTTTGCCATGTCTGCTTTGGCAGGATAGCCAGCAGCTTTCAGAGCACCACTGATTTTTCCTGAAAACACAGCGTCTTTGGCTGTTTTTTCGCCGCTCAAGGCTTTCACGCTGGCGGTTGCCGCTGTGATGGCTTTGGCGTCTTTAGGTTCCGCTGCGCTCAGGTCAGCCAGTTTTTTCTCAGCGGCTGATTTTGCCGCTGCGATGTCTTCAGGCGTGACAACGGTAGTGACTTCAGTGTCACCCACTTTGATCACTGCAGGGGTTCCAGCAGGGGCGATGACGTTGTCATAGCTCACGGATGCGCCTGCCAATTTTTGCTTGGCAATATCGCAAGAAGACGTGAACTTTTTCGTGCCCGTAGGGTTGAACTGGAACGAGCACTCTGCGGGATCGGCAGTCACAGTGACTTTTGCAGCCGCTTGTGCAGCAGCCAAGTCAGGGTTAGCGGCTTTGGTCAACGCAGTAAATACTGGGAAGTAAGTCACAGCAGCCAAGAAGCAACCGGCCAAGATGATGGGCTTGCGGCCAATCTTGTCTGACAAAGAGCCAAACACGATAAAGAACGGTGTACCAATAATCAAGGAAATAGCCACCATGATGTTGGCCGTTGGACCGTCAACCTTGAGGGATTGGGTCAAGAAGAACAAAGCGTAGAACTGACCGGAATACCACACCACGGCTTGACCAGCAGTTAAACCGACCAAGGCCAAGATCACGATCTTGAGGTTTTTCCATTGACCAAACGACTCGCTCAAAGGCGCTTTTGAGGTCTTGCCTTCGGCCTTCATTTTGGCGAAAGCGGGCGACTCGTTCATGCTCAAACGGATGTAGACCGAGACGGCCAACAACAGAATCGAGACGAGGAAAGGAACGCGCCATCCCCAATCTGCAAAGGCTTCTTCACCGATCGCAGTCCGGGTTCCCAAAATCACCATCAAGCTCAGGAACAGGCCCAAGGTGGCGGTGGTTTGAATCCAGGACGTAAACGCTCCGCGCTTTCCGTGGGGTGCGTGTTCAGCAACGTAGGTTGCCGCACCACCGTATTCGCCGCCCAAAGCCAAGCCTTGGAGCATCCGAAGAGCGATCAAAATCACGGGAGCTGCTACGCCGATACTGGCGTAGTTTGGCAACAAACCTACGATAAACGTAGATACGCCCATGATCAGAATAGTCACCAAGAAGGTGTACTTGCGCCCGATCATGTCGCCTAAACGGCCAAAGAAAATCGCGCCAAAGGGACGAACAATAAAACCTGCGGCAAACGCCAGCAAGGCAAAAATGAACGCAGAGCCTTCATCCAAGCCGCTGAAAAACTGCTTGGCAATAATGGCTGCGAGTGAGCCGTAAAGGTAAAAGTCATACCACTCAAAAACGGTGCCGAGTGAGGAAGCGAAGATAACTTTCTTCTCTTCCGCAGACATCGGACGTGCATCAGCTGTCGCCATAGTTTTGTCTCCAATACATAAGGGCCCCCGACATGAGGACTTGCTGTATTTTTAGAGGCGGCACTGACCCTGCTCTTACGACAAACTGACTGGACACTGACCAAATAAGGTCAAACCCTTGCGTATGGTTTCATATCGCGGTAAATGAGGGGATTTAGAGCGGAAAGGCGGAATTAACTTTACCAGCCTGCTCCCATTGAGGGCTTTCAAACCAAGTGCCGTTTTCTAAGTAGTCGCGCAACATCGGCAATGCGTCGAGCCCCCAGAACACTTTGCCATCGACCTCAAACGCAGGCACACCAAACACGCCTTGGGCAATCGCACTCTCGCAATGGGCATTGAGTTCTTGTTTTACTGCTTCACTTTTCGGATCACGAATGGGGGCAAGTTGTTCGGTGACTTCTTGAACTCGCTTTGAATCAGCCGCATCCAAGCCGCCAACCCAGACATGATCAAACAAGGTTTCGCATACGTATCGATTTGGCAACCCTTGCGCATCACAAGCCAACGCCAAGCGCAGCAGGCCCAAGGGGTTAAACGGGTGTTGCGCCGGGATATCCATGGCCACGCCTTGCTGCTGGGCGAGCCACTGGACTTGCCGATAGAGCCAAGCGCGTTGCGATGGAAATTCAGCAGGCCCTTTTTTTTGGTAATGCTTGAGCAAGCCACCTAAAAAAACCGGCTTGTAAGTCACCGAATAACTTAAACCCAGCAAAGACTTTGGAAGCGCTTTGAAGGCAAGGTAAGCATAGGGGGAAATAAAGTCCAGGTAAAACGTAATGTGCTTCATGGGAATTGGTCCAAGCGTTGTCCAATCAAACGCCATACCGCGCGTTTGTCGGAGTCGGTGCTGTTGGCCCAAGCGCCAATTTCTGGAATAGTGCGCAAACAGCCGATGCACAAAGCGGTTTGGCTGTCCATCTGGCAGACGGAGATACATGGCGACGGCGGAGAATGCACTGATGCTGCGGCTTCCGAGACGCGTGCGGCCAAAAGTCGGCGGTAGGTGACGGTGGGATCTGCGGGACGCGCTGGGCGAGCGGGTCGGGTGTTAAGCGCCATGGTGTCTCCGTGCGAACAA
>JBAXOC010000229.1:0-3114 GCA_037133455.1 Comamonadaceae bacterium
CTTTGATTGCGGCTGCGTTTGAAGAAGTCGATGCGACTCCCATGGAAGGTTTCGACCCAGCCGGAATCGATGAAGTTTTGGGCCTGAAAGCTCGCGGTCTTCGCAGCGCTGTGATCTTGGCACTGGGCTACCGTGATACAGCACAAGACTGGCTTGTGAATTTGAAAAAAGTGCGCCGCTCGGGTACACAGTTTGTAACGAAAGTGGAATAAAAGAGTTTGGGGCGGCCTAACGGCTGCCCCAAACTGCTGCACCGACCACCAACGTTGCGGCAATGGCAATATTCCACTGCAATGCTTGTCCCGTGGTGATCAGAAGTAACGCCGTTGACAAAATGGGCGTGGCAAACGCCAACAGGCCAATGCGCTGCGTGTCTCCCTGCTTGATCGCCGCATCCCAAAGAAAAAACGCCCCGCCCAAGGGACCCAAGCCGAGGATACAGATCAACACCATATCTTGGGCGTTGAGAGAAACTGCGGGTTCCAACCCTACATGGCACAGCAGCGAAAGTAAACCCGAAGCAGCAGCGAAACCGCCAACCGCAGCGGTCGGGAAAGCGGGAAGTCGCCGGGTCATCAGCGAATAACTGGCCCACACCAAGGCTGACATCAGCGCGAGGCCGTAACCCGAATGAAATTCACCCAACGCAAAAGATGCGCCCCCATGCCCGAGGATGGCGATTGCGGCACCTGAAAAACCAATCAAAGCCGCAACGACATGACGCAAACGCAATGCCACCTCTTTCAAAAACAACGGCGCCAGCACCACCATGCCAAGCGGCCAAAGGTAGTTGATAAGGTTGGCCTCAACCGCTGGGGCGTGGCGCAAAGCCATGAATAACAAAAAGTGAAAACCAAAGAGCCCATATATTCCCACCAATAAGGTAGGCAGTGGCACCTTCCAACGCGACAGGCGAAACCGCGCCAACGGAAGTGATATCAAGCTCCCAATCAATAAGCCAAGTCCCGTTAAAAGAAAGGGAGGGATATGCGCCAACTGAACCCCCAAAGGCGCTAAGGAAGCCCACAAAAATACAGCACACAGGGCTAACACATCAGGTTTCATGCGAGACAGCGGGTTTAATAAATAATATGGCCAAAAGGTTCATTGTCGCAGGCAGAGTGACGCAGGGGTTGATTGGGAAAGTGGCGTTTAAATAGAAGAAGTTGATTATTTGACAGTTAACAAGCTTTAACCCATACACTTGCAAGGTACTAACCAAAGGAGTCGATATGACTGATATGGGAAACACCTTGATCTTATGGGCCGCCATCCTTGGGGCCATTGCTGCTGGATCCATGGTGTTGGGTGCCATCGTCGGCATCACAACACCGATGTCCAATGGAACCGTCGGGGCCATGTGTGGCTTTGGTGCGGGCGCCTTGATTTCTGCGCTTGCTATTGAACTGGTCTCACCTACCGTCGTCGCTTTGGCCAATGCCGATTTAGCGGACCGAAGTACTGAAACCCACCACTTTGTTACCTTACTTTTCTCACTCATCGGTGGCGGACTGATATTCATTTTTCTAGACCAAATGCTCAGCAGCCACGGCGGCTATTTGCGTAAAAGTGCGTATTTGATTTCTCAGCACTCTAAAAATAAACATAAGCAACACACCGAATTAATGCAATCCATCGGCAACTCGTCGTTCTTTAGCAGCATGGAGCCAGATCTCATGCAGGAACTCGTGAGGATGCTAAACCCCAAGTTTCTTTTAGAAGGCGAAGCGCTATTTACCATTGGTGACGCATCTAGCGAGTTATATATTGTGCGTTCTGGTAGTTTGACATTGACGCACTCCGACGGCAGCGAGCGCATCGCAGAACGCGGTGATTTGATCGGCGAGGTGTCGTTCCTTGCCCACCATCCACACAGCACAACGGCTGTCTCCGAACACGGTGGAGCCGAGTTGCTTGTATTGCATAAAGCGCAGTATGAATCGTTTGCAAAACAGCATCCAGAGTTTGCAGAAACTGTGCGCGAACTTGCCAGCGAGCGCATTTTGGAAAATAAGCGTCACCTTGATCAAGCTGCCGTTGAGAAGCAGGAGTGGGCCGACATGGCCATTACGGCTTTACGCAGCGGAAGTAACGACATTCCAAGCGCCAGTGATTTGAGCACCATGAAGGAAGAGCACAGCAATGCCGGAATGGCTATTTGGTTGGGCAACCTTTTAGACGTCATTCCGGAGAGCTTTGTGATCGGTACCGTGATGCTCTCTTTGGTTGCAGCCAAAACGACCGCTGGCGTCCCACTGACGTTTTTTGATGTGATGCCACTCACTCTGGTGGGCGCTTTGTTCCTATCGAACTTTCCAGAAGCCTTGTCTGCCAGTGTCAACATGAAGCAGCAAGGTTTTTCCACCACCAAAATCATTTTGCTGTGGATGACTTTGACTGTGATTTGTGCCCTAGGCGCTGCGTTTGGCGCGTATGTAGGGGAGTCGATTCCTCACAGCGCGATGATTGTGGTTGAAGGCATTGCCGCAGGCGCAATGCTGACCATGATTGGCTCAGCCATGCTGCCTGAGGCGGCCCACTTATCAACGCCGAACATGGCAGGGTTTTCAACCCTCATTGGGTTTGTTGCCGCCGTAGGCTTCAAACTCTTTGAATAGCGCGCCTAAAGAGCTAGGCGTATTATTTTGGTCAGGCCACGCGCAAGCGTGCGCCGGCTAACTCAGGTTGTAAGACCAATCGGTGAGGGGCGCTAAAACAGAGAAAGCGCTTGTTGGTTGCGCGGCCGATGGTACATACGCCGAGTTGCTGAGCAACGGCTTGGCCCATTTGGGTGATTCCGCTGCGAGAAATCACAATCGGAACACCCATCTGAGCGGCCTTGATCACCATTTCACTGGTTAACCGGCCTGTGGTGTAAAACACCTTGTCACTGGCCTTGAGCCCCACCTCGCCTTGCAAGGACATCCAACCCGCAATGGCATCAATGGCGTTGTGGCGACCGACGTCTTCCACAAACATCAACATGGACTCACCTTCAAACAAAGCGCACCCATGCACAGAGCCTGCCGCTTTGTAGATGCTCTCG
Organism: Comamonadaceae bacterium; assembly: GCA_037133455.1. GTDB lineage: Bacteria > Pseudomonadota > Gammaproteobacteria > Burkholderiales > Burkholderiaceae_C > Allorhodoferax. The sequence continues at coordinate 3,047 of JBAXOC010000229.1, forward strand.
TGCAATCGGATAGTGTTCACAATGCCATAAATTTGGGCCTGGGTGATATGGGAGATGGGCAGAACAAT
>JBAXOC010000230.1:0-3091 GCA_037133455.1 Comamonadaceae bacterium
GCGTAGCGGAGTAAACCCGGGAGTCCATGTTGGTGTGTGAGGCAGCCGGGTATGACGTGGTGATTGTCGAAACTGTTGGCGTAGGCCAAAGTGAAACGGCGGTTGCCAATATGACCGATATGTTTGTTCTTTTGCAACTTCCAAACGCGGGCGATGATTTGCAAGCGATTAAAAAAGGCGTGATGGAGTTGGCCGATTTGGTAGTAATCAACAAATCCGATATCGACGCCGATGCCGCCACCCGTGCCCAAGCCCATATCAGCAGCGCGCTGCTCTTGCTGGGGCAGCACGGCTCCTCAGGCAAGGGCCATTCGGATGCGAGCCTTTGGCATCCGCAAGTCATCCAAACCAGTGCGTTATTAGGACGCGGCGTGGATGCATTTTGGGATGCAGTCCAATCTTTTAAATCGCTGCAAGTGGCAAACGGAAAACTGACCCAGCGGCGAGAAAAACAGGCGCTGTCGTGGATGTGGGAACGCATTGACGCGGGCCTAAAGCAAGCGTTTCAGACACAACATAACGTCCAAGCCTTGCTGCCTTCGCTGACTCAGCAGGTGGCTCATGGCCAACTTGCACCGTCCACTGCGGCAAGGCAACTCCTCGGTGTGTTTTCAGCGCCAGGTCGTGAATAATTTTTAGTAGAGAGTAGAACCATGCAAGACATCATTGAACAATTAGAGATCAAGCGCGCTGCCGCCCGTTTGGGCGGTGGTCAAAAGCGCATTGATGCCCAACACGGCAAGGGAAAACTCACCGCCCGCGAGCGCTTAGAGGTGCTTTTAGACGAAGGCACGTTCGAAGAGTGGGACATGTTTGTCGAACACCGCTGCACCGACTTCGGCATGCAAGAGAACAAAATCCCAGGGGACGGCGTGGTGACGGGCTACGGCATGATCAACGGCCGTTTGGTGTTTGTGTACAGCCAGGACTTCACCGTGTACGGCGGCGCATTGTCTGAAACCCACGCCGAGAAGATTTGCAAAGTCATGGACCAGGCCATGAAAGTCGGCGCTCCGGTGATTGGTCTCAACGACTCGGGAGGCGCTCGTATTCAAGAAGGCGTGGCATCGCTGGGTGGATACGCTGATGTATTCCAACGCAACGTGATGGCCAGCGGCGTGGTTCCCCAGATCAGCATGATCATGGGCCCATCCGCAGGAGGCGCGGTGTACTCGCCAGCGCTGACTGACTTTATCTTCATGGTCAAAGACAGCTCGTACATGTTTGTGACGGGCCCCGAGGTGGTAAAGACCGTGACGCACGAAGAAGTCAGCGCCGAAGAGTTAGGTGGCGCTATCACCCATACCACCAAGAGTGGCGTGGCCGACCTGGCGTTTGAAAACGATGTAGAAGCGCTTTTAATGTTGCGCCGTTTGTACAACTACTTGCCACTCAACAACAAAGAAAAAGCGCCTGTGCGCCAAAGCGGAGACCCCACCGATCGCCAAGACAAGAGTTTGGATACCTTGGTTCCTGAGAATCCCAACCAGCCTTACGACATGAAGGAGTTGATTGTTAAAACGGTGGACGATGGCGATTTCTTTGAGCTTCAGCCCGAGTACGCCAAAAATATTCTGATCGGTTTTGCCCGTATGGATGGCCAGACCGTGGGCATCGTTGCCAATCAACCCTTGGTGCTTGCGGGTTGTTTGGATATTAAGAGTTCGATTAAAGCGGCGCGGTTTGTGCGGTTTTGCGATGCCTTCAATATTCCTGTGATTACCTTCGTTGATGTTCCAGGATTCATGCCCGGAACTTCACAAGAATTCGGCGGCATCATCAAACATGGCGCAAAGTTGTTGTACGCCTACGCGGAATGTACCGTGCCAAAAATCACCGTGATTACCCGCAAAGCTTATGGCGGCGCGTATGACGTGATGGCCTCCAAGCACTTGCGTGGGGATGTGAACTTCGCCTGGCCGCAGGCAGAAATTGCTGTGATGGGCGCCAAAGGCGCAGTCGAAATTATTTTCCGCGAAGACAAAGGCGACCCTGAAAAATTAGCCGCCAGAGAAGCCGAATACAAAGCCCGCTTTGCCAATCCTTTCGTAGCTGGAGCCCGTGGCTTTATCGACGATGTGATTTTGCCGTCCGAAACCCGCAAGCGAATTTGTCGCAGTTTGGTCATGCTCAAAGACAAGAAGCTGGAAAACCCTTGGCGCAAACACGGCAACATTCCACTTTAATTTCATCGCGAAGAATTAACTATGTTTACCAAAATCCTCATCGCCAACCGCGGCGAAATCGCCTGCCGTGTTATTTCCACGGCCAAGAAAATGGGCATCCAAACGGTGGCGGTGTATTCCGACGCCGACAAAGATGCGCGGCATGTTCAACTTGCAGATGAAGCCGTCAACATTGGTCCTGCACCAAGCCGCCAAAGCTACTTGTTGGCTGAAAAAATCATTGCTGCTTGCAAACAAACCGGCGCCCAAGCCGTCCATCCTGGCTACGGTTTCTTGAGCGAAAACGCTGAGTTCTCCAAGCGCTGTGAAGAAGAGGGCATTGCCTTCATCGGCCCCAAGCATTACTCCATTGCCGCCATGGGCGACAAGATTGAATCCAAAAAACTGGCGGGCAAGGCCGGTGTGAACTGTATTCCGGGCGTTAATGATGCGATTGAAACGCCAGAGCGTGCGGTTGAAATCGCCAAAGGGATTGGTTACCCCGTCATGATCAAAGCCTCGGCGGGCGGCGGTGGCAAAGGCCTACGCGTGGCTTTCAATGACAAAGAAACTTTGGAGGGCTTTACCAGTTGCCGCAATGAAGCCCGAAACAGCTTTGGCGATGACCGTGTTTTCATTGAGAAATTTGTTGAAGAGCCGCGCCATATTGAAATTCAATTGATCGGCGACTCGCACGGTAACGTCTTGTACCTTAACGAGCGCGAGTGTTCTATTCAAAGGCGTCACCAAAAAGTCATTGAAGAAGCGCCAAGCCCCTTTATCAGCGAAGCCACGCGCAAAGCCATGGGCGAGCAGGCGGTTGCGTTGGCAAAAGCGGTGAAATACCAAAGCGCGGGTACGGTGGAATTTGTGGTCGGTAAAGACCAAAGCTTTTATTTCCTTGAGATGAACACCCGCTTGCAAGT
>JBAXOC010000231.1:0-3069 GCA_037133455.1 Comamonadaceae bacterium
TTGAAGTTGATGGCATCAGAAAAAGACACCATGGTGAAACCGACTCGAGGGTCAACCATGCGGAATCGCCGGTAGCTTGACTCGGCGGCGTTGATTTGAAAACGGGGATCACCCTGGGCGTGTAAAGCCAAGGCCAAGCTCGGCCATCGCAGTTCGTTGGTGTTCAGGCCACGAATCACGCCATCGGCGTCAAAGGCCAGGTTGATATGACCCATCGATGCGGCTTGCGCCATAGAGGCCACTGGAAAGTGTGGGCTGAGGTCTTGCCCCGCCTTTTCTGGGAGCTTGAACTCCAAAGGAATCACTGTCTTTTGTCGAACCATTTGTTCTGCCAGCGCATCGTCATCCTCGGTGGGGTCAACAAAGAGCAAATCAAAACCAATGGCTTTAGGACGAAAGCGGTCATTGTCGAGGCTCTGGAGCAGCTTGGTGTACTGCGATCTTTGTAACGGCCAACCGCCAAGCTCGGTTAACGAGCGGTCGTCAATTGCGACGATGATGATGTCTTCTGAAGCGCGAAAGCCGTGCCATCGCATGTAGTGGTCGTATAGGACGTTGCCCATCGGGCGGGCGAAGTCGCCAAACACCAGCACAGCGAGTAAACCAATGGCGATGGCGATGGTTAACAACCATTCGCGACGCAGCCGCGTTTTGCGTTGAAGGTGGGCGTTCAAGGCGGAGTACTTGAGACGGTAATAAGTTCAAACATACCCGACTGTTGTACCGTGGTTGTCACTGCGGTGGCAGACTGCGTCGGGCGCATGGAATACGACAGAGTCCACGCGTATTGCCCGCTTGGCAAGCCTTGAATCGAAAAGCGTCCGTTGCGTGCTTGCAGGTTTTGGGTATTGACAACGGGCTGGTTGACGCCGTTTTGAATACGATTTAATACAAAAGCGATGGTTCCGTTATCAGCCAAAGGGACGTCAAACAAAGCGCTACAGCGGGGTGATTTTCCATCGCCCGTACCGGAGCAAAAAGCGTAATTGCGATCGGTTCCAACCAACTCGGACGCAGAGACGGCGGTGAGTTGGTAAAAGGTGGCTTGCTTGCTTAAACGCGGGATAAAGAATTCGGGCGAGAGCAATTGTTGAGTGGAGCGTGTGCCTGACAAGTTGGCCGTCGTTGAGTTATCGGCGATGTAATACTGGGCGAGAGCCACGGGTTGGAGACGCGCTACGAAAGAAGGTTGGGCGCCTTTCGTGATGTCAATAGTTTGAATCCGCGGGGCATCCAATAGGTATTCCACTGCCAATGATTTGCCGCCGCCATCGATCGGCATTCCTAAGCCTTTGGTGATTTCAAGCGCGTTGTTGTCTTTCGCGCCACGGGCTTGAACCACGCCACCGAGAACCTCGACTTGTGCCGATTGGTCTTCGGGGGAATAGCCCACGCGGAACTCGGTTCCGCGAACGCCCATGACGGACAAGGGGGTGCGAATTTCAAAGGGCGTGGTTTTAGCGCGGCCTTTGTGAACTTCTAACTCAATACGGCCACGGCTAAGCTCAAGGCGAACCTCAGGGGCAGACTCCAACGCGCTTTTACGTAAGGTCGTAATTTTCAGCGTCGCGCTTGATGGCAAGCGGATCATGGAGCCGTCTTCGAGTAACAAAGCCACGTGGCATTCAGGCGGCACATCAATCACTGCGCCTTCTTGTAGTCTGGTACCCACTTCCAAAGGCTTTGGTGAGTTGTTGAGGCGGATCGAGCTGGCGCATGACAGGCCCATGACGGTGGCAGTGGAGGGTGAAAAACGGACCAGCTCGCGGGGAATTTCTAATTCAAGGCCAACGGGTAATTGTTTCAGCGTTTTAAGCAAACTGCTTTTTTGAAGGCTTCCAAGGTCGGCCCCTGCGACCAAATAGCGTTGTGTAATCTTGGCTAAGGTGTCGCCCGCTCTGACGGTGTAGGTGATGAAGGTCTGATCGTCTATTGCATCTTTTTGTTGCGCATACCCGTTCAAGGAAACGAAAACAAGAACGCTAAATACGCTGAGTACGCCAGAAGCCATCCGCTTATTCATCGCTATCACCTTTGACCGCTATCAGCCGGTAGCCAAAACCGTAAATCGGTTTAAAACGCAGGGCGGTTGATGTGGCGGAGAGATCGAGTTTTTTACGCAGCCAAGAGACGTGAACATCCAGGGAGCGGGATAATTCATCACCACCACCACCCCAAATTTCTTGCAACAGGCGCTCGCGTGATACGGCGCGTTCATGGTTTTCGAACATGAACAGCGCGAGCTTAAATTCTTTTTCAGAGAGCGTTACTTTTTTACCAGCGAAGGCAACGCTGTTGTCAATCTTGTTGAAGGTGTAGTTCAGCAGGGTACGTAGCGTGTCTTCGTTGGTGCGCTCAGGGTAGGTCCGGCGCTGAAGCGCAGCAATACGCGCTAAAAATTCACGAGGGCGAACCGGCTTCGTACAGTAATCATCGGCCCCGGCGTTGAGGGCGTCCGTAATGTCTTGTTCGTCGTTGCGGCTGGTAAGAAAAATAACGGGTTCTTTTAAGGCGCGTACTTCGCGAATATGCTTAAGCACTTCAAGCCCCGACATCCGAGGAACCCGCCAATCTAAAACAAACAAATCAATCGTGTCACGCCCAATCGCCCGGACCATATCCGCACCATTGGTGAAAACAGAAACAGTGTGGCCAGCGCCCTCCAATATCTCGCGCACGTGTTGGGCGAGGTGGGGTTCGTCTTCTAAAAGGCCGATGTACATTTTTAGAATTCTAAAGGGATTGGGAACAATCTAGGATTGAAGCATCTGTTTCGTCAGTCCGTCGGCCAAAACGCTGCCATTTTCTAAAACAATCAGGCGCTCGGTCATGCCTAAAACGCGGGCGTTGTGGGAGACGATCAAAAGGGTCACGCCCTTGAGCGTTTGCAGGCGGTCAATGATGGTTGCTTCGGTTTCGGTGTCAAGGCCAGTGGTGGGCTCATCGAGCAACAAAACCTTGGGTTGCGTGGCAAAAACGCGGGCCAACGCGACCTTTTGGCGCTGGCCGCCGGATAGGTTGGCACCGTATTCTTCCATAGCGAGGTCTAGGCTTTAGGTGCCGGAGGCT
>JBAXOC010000232.1:0-3046 GCA_037133455.1 Comamonadaceae bacterium
ATCCACATTGGCCAAAGTAAGCAAAGGCGCGTTGCGCATTTCATCGCGCCAGCGCAACGTTCCGTGGCGCACCACGATTTCGGTTTGGCTTAAAAGCCAATCGGCGGCGGGACTGTCTTGGGTGGGAGTTTGGGGCAAAGGAAACCCTGCAACCCACAGCTGGCCGTCCAAGGCCTGGCGGACATCCAGTTCGGGGGTGTCAATGTAAATTTGCTCAAAGCCGCCAGCGAGCAAGGAGCGCGGCGACACCGCCGTTACCACCAAAGGCAATTCCACGAGCGTGTTGTTTTGCGCATCTAAGAGCCGAACTGCTTTCAACTCTAAAGAGGGAATCAAACCGTTGGAGGTGGCTTGCATGCTGCCAATGCGCACGCCAACGCCTAATGCTTGCGAGGCCTGTTGTTCCAGCCACGGGCGCAAGTCGTCAATACGCGGCACAATCACAAAATGCAAAATGCTCCACACGAGACCCAGCACCAACCACCCCAAAACCACTAGCCGCAAAGCCCACTTGACACAAGCGCTTGCCACTAAAAAAGTGCGGCTAAATAAGGCAGAGGATTCAGTCATCGGTTTCATTTGGTACAACAACAAGAATTATGACCCGCAACAGCCCCGTTTCTTGGTCCGATCAATCACGATTTGCGCAACGTATTCGCAGACGCTATGCCACTGAGCTGGCGCTGCTGCCTGCGGGCGTTCCGAACAAAGAACTTTTAGAGCCGCTCTTTTTGGCCTTGCGCGCCCAAGGCGCGGATGTAGGCAGCGCATTGCGCATGACTCGGCAATTAGTGCTTGAGCGACTGCTTTGCTTAGATTGTGAGCAATCCCTGGAGCTCAAGGTCGTTACCGGCTGCATGACGGATTTGGCTGAATTTGCCTTGTGCCAAGCCTTTGATGCGGCGAGTAGCGCCTTGGATGACGTTCACGGCGAGCCCCTGACGCCGCAAAGCCTGCGTGCCAGCCTGTGCATTGTGGGCATGGGCAAACTCGGCGCACGCGAGCTTAACGTTTCTAGCGATATTGACCTGATTTATGTGTACGACCGCGATGGCGAAACAGCCGGCACCAGTCACGGGCGCGGGCGTATTTCGAACCAAGAATATTTCGGCAAGCTCGTGCGCGCCATGTTTGCTTTGCTAGGCGAAACCACCGAACATGGTTTTGTCTTTCGGGTGGATCTCGCGCTGCGGCCCAACGGTAACTCAGGTCCTCCCGCCGTTTCTTTGAGCGCACTGGAGGAGTACTTTCACGTCCAAGGCCGCGAATGGGAACGCTTTGCGTGGCTCAAAAGCCGGGTGCTTGCGCCAGCTGGCGTGGTGGGTTCTGCGTTTGCCTTGCAACTCAGAGCCGCGGTCGCACCCTTTGTCTTTCGGCGGTATTTGGATTACAGCGTGTTTGATGCCTTGCGCATATTGCACCGCCAAATTCGCGACCACGCCTCCAAACGCAGCGCGGGACACCCCGAACGCAATAACGATGTCAAGCTTTCGCGCGGCGGCATCCGTGAAATTGAGTTCACGGTTCAACTCTTGCAAGTGGTTCGCGGTGGGCAATTTCCTGAACTGCGAACCCGTCCCACCTTAAGCGCATTAGAGCGGCTGGTAAAAGCCGAACTGATGGACGCCCCCACAGCGCATGGCCTGGCGAAGGCCTATGTTTTTTTACGCCAAGTCGAACACCGCATTCAATATTTAGACGACCAACAGACCCACCTTTTGCCCACGGACGATGCCGACTTGGGCTGGATTGCCCATACGCTTGGGTTCGCACACGCCAGCGATTTTTTAGCGCAGTTGGATACACACCGCGAGTTGGTAGCGCAAGAATTTGACGCACTTCTGGGCGGGCCGCCCAAAACATGCAACGGCTGCAGTGGTAATAGCAAAGACGCCGCAGCGCCGGCATCAGACTTAGACATCGACACCTTGCTCGCTCTCCTACACGGCGCAGTCAAAGACCGTGTCGCACTTTGGCGCACCCACCCCCGGGTGGTGGCTTTACGCGATGAATCGCGGATGCGCTTGTTCAAATTGGTTCAACGCACTGCGCAGTGGGTGGCCGACGGCAGTGCGACTGAAGAAGCGGCTGTGCGCTTGGTCGACTGGATAGAGCCCTTGTTACGGCGAGAAAGTTACCTCGCCTTGCTGGTAGAACGCCCGGGCGTTCATGAACGCTTGCTGCGCATCTTGGGGGCGGCGCGCTGGCCCGCGCGTTACTTGCTCAAGCACCCCGGGGTGATCGACGAACTCGCCGGAAGCGCCATGGTCGCCGAACGCTTTGACGCGGCGGGTTTTGAATCCGACATGGAGCGGCGCTTGACCGCGCTCACACTCAGCGGCGAAGACGACGAAGAAAACTTGCTCAATCTGCTTCGCCGCGCCCACCACGCCGAAGTTTTTCGCACCTTGGCGCGCGATGTCGAAGGCCGGATCACAGTGGAGCAAGTGGCCGATGATTTAAGTGCGCTGGCCGAAGTGCTGTTACGCATTACTACCCGCTGGTGTTGGGCACGTCTTAAATCGCGCCACGGCGAAACGCCTCGCTTTGCCATCATTGCCTACGGCAAACTCGGCGGCAAAGAACTGGGCTACGGCAGCGATCTTGATATTGTCTTTGTGTATGACGACGAAGACGAACGCGCCGGGGAGGTCTATGCCGCTTTGGTCCGCAAACTCATCAACTGGTTGACTGTTAAAACCAGCGAGGGCGACGTGTATGAAATCGACACCGCCTTGCGACCCAACGGTAACTCGGGTCTCTTGGTCAGTACCTTCACTGCCTACGCTAACTACCAACAACAACGCGGATCCAACACGGCTTGGACATGGGAGCACCAGGCCATGACGCGGGCGCGTTGTGTATTTGGAAGCCCCGAGCTCCACGCGCGATTTGAAGCCGTGCGCCAAGCGGTGATTTCATCGCAGCGCGACCGCACCGCATTGCACGATGAAATTGCGGCCATGCGTGAAAAAGTCCGCAGCGGCCATCCCATCAAAGGCAACCATTTTGATGTCAAACACAGCCCTGGCGGCATGGTGGATAT
>JBAXOC010000233.1:0-3043 GCA_037133455.1 Comamonadaceae bacterium
GTGCTTCTGGGATTTCCTCTGAGGCGGGGTACGCTGGCATCGGCCCCAATTTTTTACCTCTGCTGGTGTCTGCGGGTCTGTTTTTGTGCGGTGGTTTTTTGTTCTGGGAATCCTGGAGTGGTGGGTTTCGTAATGGGCCTGATTCAGATCCTAGCGAAGCATCGCAAGCACAACCCTGTTGGAGCGGAATGCTTTGGATGTCTGCGGGTTTGTTGCTGAGCGCAGCCTTGATAACCACCATTGGTTTTATTTTGAGCTGCGCCTTGTGCTTTGCTTGTGCAGCCCATGGCTTGCGCAAAGCGGTTGCAAGCAGCGCCTCATCGGAGTCACCACCCCACATTCGCAGTTGGTTGATTGATGTCGCCCTGGGCTTGGCTATTTCAGCGCCGGTGTTTTGGATGTTTACCAAATTCTTGGCGATCAGTTTGCCGGGATTGACGCAAAGCGGGTGGTTGTAATGGATATTTTGAATCACCTGCTGGCGGGTTTTGCAACCGCAGGCACACCGGTGAATTTGCTCTGGGCTTTTGTGGGTTGTGCTTTAGGAACTGCCGTAGGCGTCTTGCCCGGGATTGGGCCTGCGACCGCCGTTGCGATGCTGCTTCCCATTACCTCGCAAGTGGACTCCACCGCATCGATGATTTTCTTTGCTGGAATTTACTACGGTGCGATGTACGGTGGATCAACCACCTCGATTTTGCTCAACACCCCAGGCGAGACCGCCAGCATGGTCACTGCGATGGAAGGCAACAAGATGGCCAAGAGCGGTCGCGCTGGCGCTGCCTTGGCTACGGCGGCGATTGGCTCTTTTATTGCGGGAACAATCGCTACCATCATCGTGACTTTGTTTGCGCCGGTATTAGCCGATTACGCCGTTCGTCTCGGGCCGCCCGAATACTTTTGCTTGATGCTGTTGGCGCTGACTACGGTGAGCGCCGTGTTGGGCCAAAGCACGGTGCGCGGGTTGACCGCCTTGTTTGTGGGGCTTGCGATTGGCCTCATCGGAATGGATCAAATTACCGGCCAAGCGCGTTACACCGGCGGAGTTCCAGAACTTCTCGATGGCGTTGAAATCGTATTGGTTGCAGTGGGCCTGTTCGCGGTCGCAGAGGCTTTGCATGCGGTGCTCTTTGAAGGCGCAGTGAAGGAGTCTGAAAACAAACTCAGCCGTGTGAGTATGAGCGCCAGCGATTGGCGCAGGTCCATGCCTGCGTGGCTGCGTGGCACCGCTATCGGCGCGCCTTTTGGCTGTATCCCTGCCGGTGGCACTGAGATCCCCACCTTTTTAAGTTATGCGGTTGAGAAGAAGTTAGCCAAAGGAGAAAGCCTGGCTGAATTTGGAAACCAGGGCGCGATTGAAGGCGTTGCCGGCCCCGAAGCCGCCAATAACGCCACCGTCACAACGGCCTTGATTCCTTTGCTGACTTTGGGTATTCCTGTGAGCAATACCACGGCTATTTTGTTGGGCGCTTTTCAAAACTACGGCATCCAACCCGGGCCCCAGCTTTTTACTACTTCGGCGAGTTTGGTCTGGGCTTTGATTGCCTCTCTCTATATCGGCAATGTGATGCTTTTGGTACTTAATTTGCCTTTGGTGGGCTTGTGGGTCAAGTTACTCAAAGTGCCAAAGCCCCAGCTCTACGCGGGAATTTTGATATTTGCCACGGTGGGCGCCTACGGTATGCGCCAAAGTGCGTTTGACTTGGTTTTACTCTACGCGATTGGCTTGTTGGGTCTCGTGATGCGGCGCTTTGATTTCCCTACGGCACCCGTCGTGGTGGGCATGATTCTGGGCCCTTTGGCGGAAGCGCAATTGCGCAACGCGCTGTCTATTGGCGAAGGCAAGTGGACTATTTTCTTAGAGCGCCCCATGTCGCTCACGCTCTTGTGCGTTGTGGTCTCGGTCTTGGTTTTGCCACGGGTACTAAAAAAACGCAAAATAGCCGCTTTAATTTAGGGGTTCGACATGAAGTTACTACGCTATGGCCCTGTGGGTATGGAAAAAGCCGGAGCTTTGGGCTCGGATGGCAAAGTGCGCGACTTGTCGATGCTTTTTTCTGACTTGGACTCCGCTCATCTATCGCCTCGCGCCTTGGCTGCTTTGCATGCCTTGAATATTGACGCCTTGCCTGTGGTTAAGGGCGATGTGCGATTGGGATGCCCGGTGTCTGATATTGGGAAAGTTGTCTGTGTAGGGCTGAATTACGCGGACCACGCACGCGAAAGCGGGATGGAGCCCCCTAAAGAGCCGATTCTTTTTCTCAAAGCCACGAGTTCCATCACGGGCCCGAACGCACCTGTCATCATCCCGCGGGGTTCGGTAAAAACCGATTGGGAAGTTGAGCTCGGCGTGGTCATTGGAAGCAAAGCCAGCTACGTGAGTGAGAGCGATGCGATGGCTTGTATTGCGGGCTATGTGCTGATCAACGACGTATCAGAACGTGCGTTTCAGTTGGAGCGCGGCGGCCAGTGGGACAAGGGCAAATGCAGCGATAGCTTCTCGCCCATTGGGCCTTGGTTAGTCACCCCTGATGAAATTGCCGACCCGCACAGCTTGCCTTTGTGGTTAGAGGTCAACGGCAAGCGAGTCCAAAACGGAACCACGGCCAATCTCATTTTTGGCATTCCTAAACTCATCAGCTACATCAGTGAATTCATGACCCTGCACCCGGGCGATGTGATTAGCACGGGCACACCCGCTGGGGTTGGCATGGGACAAAAGCCCACGCCTTGGTATCTCAAAGCGGGAGACCAGCTTCGATTGGGAGTTCAGGGCTTGGGTGAGCAAATGCAGACATGCGTGGACTCACGTCCTTGACCCACGCATCAATGACCTGGACATCGTTAACCGCTTTAAGCGCGTCATAGGCCGCTTGGGCTTGGGGGTAGTGGTGGCGTAAAAAGTTGAGCCACTGTTTGAGTCGCCCAGCCTGTTGACGGCGTTCCAAGGTGTTGCGAACCACCGACCAAAACGTCTGAAGGTGCGGTTGCAAAGATTCCCAATTCAAGCATTCTCCCGCAGCGATTTCAGACGGATGTGTTG
>JBAXOC010000234.1:0-3039 GCA_037133455.1 Comamonadaceae bacterium
GGTAAAGCCCACGGCGCATTTCCATGGGGACGTCGTTGTAGGTATAGGCAATGCGTTCAACGCTCAGCAATGGGGCGGTTGGAGAGACGCCAAGTAACTCGGCCTGTTCAGCATCAGGGAGCACGGCGCGTATTTTTTCTTCGGCTCGCACCATGCGTACGCCAAACTCAGTTTCAAACAAGGCGTACATCGGACCATCGTAGTTGCCAAGTCGTTCGGCCGTTAGGCCCTTGAAGGGCGCAGCAGGAAGCCACAGGTCTTCCAAAATGGTGGGTTTAGACGCAAAGGAGAGGACCCGGCGAACTTGCAAAACGGGTTCGCTATTGCGCAAATCCAGTCCTTTTGCGATGTCTGCGTTGGCGCGGGAGCGCTTGCAGTCAATGATTCTTCGCTGGGCGGGGCCTTCGCTGTTGGGGTCTCCGTTGTCGGGGAACAGCTTGAGAAAGCGGTATTGAACGTGGTGTTCCGCGTGGGTGGCCACGAAAGTCCCCTTGCCTTGCCTGCGGATTAGTAAATTTTCTGTCGCGAGCTCGTCGATGGCTTTCCTGACGGTTCCTTGGCTTACTTTGAAGCGCAGTGCTAAATCTTGCTCGCTGGGTATGGCAGCGCCTGATTTCCATTCGCCGGACTGCAAGCTTTGTAGCAAAAGTACTTTGATTTGTTGGTACAGCGGGCTAAAAGACGGAGTGGCTGCGACTGGCGTTATTTCAACGTGACTTTCCGTCTCTGCGTCAAGCGGTTGACTCAAGAGGGAACTGGTTGAAATGGGCGCAGTGGGCATAAAAAAATGCAGCGAAAAGTAAGGTTCAAGTCAGACTTAAATTAAGGGCCAATCATATCTTATATAAGACATAAGACAGGTTGACTTTGGCGAAGAACTCAGGGTAAACTCTAACCCATCCTACAGGCCTAAATTGTGTAGCAAGCGGCCCTAGCATTCACCACTTTAACCATACTTCCAGGAGTTTTTTATGACAAAGAAGCCCGTTCGCGTTGCCGTTACTGGCGCAGCAGGTCAAATCGGATACGCCATTTTGTTTCGAATCGCCTCCGGTGAGATGCTTGGAAAAGACCAACCCGTCGTGTTAAGTTTGTTGGAAGTCCCTGTTGAAAAGGCCCAACAAGCCTTGCAAGGCGTGATGATGGAACTGCAAGACTGCGCCTTCCCCTTGCTCGCGGGTATGGAAGCGCACAGCGATCCGATGACTGCATTCAAAGACATTGACTACGCTTTGTTGATCGGCTCTCGCCCTCGCGGCCCGGGGATGGAGCGCGCTGAGTTGCTCGCCGTCAATGCGGAGATTTTCACAGCCCAAGGTAAGGCCCTGAACGCCGTTGCCGGACGCAATGTCAAAGTGCTAGTGGTCGGCAATCCCGCCAATACCAATGCCTATATCGCCATGAAGAGTGCGCCTGATCTGCCACGTAAAAACTTCACCGCCATGCTGCGCTTAGACCACAATCGTGCACTGAGCCAAATTGCTGAAAAAACCGGTAAAGCCGTTGCTGATATCGAAAAATTAACGGTTTGGGGCAACCACTCACCCACCATGTATGCCGATTACCGTTTCGCCACGATCAAAGGCGCCAGCGTGAAAGACATGATCAACGACCAAGAATGGAACGCCAACACCTTTTTGCCAACCGTTGGTAAGCGTGGCGCGGCGATCATCGCTGCGCGCGGTGTCTCCTCGGCCGCATCTGCAGCCAATGCGGCGATTGACCATATGCGCGATTGGGCCTTGGGCACCAACGGCAAATGGGTGACTATGGGTGTTGCATCGGACGGCCAATACGGCATCCCTAAAGACACCATGTTCGGCTTTGCGGTCACTTGTGAAGCCGGTGAATACAAGGTTGTGCAAGACTTGCCTATCGACGCATTCAGCCAAGAGTGCATCAACAAAACACTTAAAGAGTTGCAAGACGAGCAAGCGGGCGTCGCCCATTTGCTGTAATCCGTAACCCACCGCGATGCCCCATCCCCGCGAAATCCTCCTTGGCGCACAAGCGCAAGCGGGTGCTTTGCCGGTGTGTGATCATTACAGCGGCGTTGAAGCCCGTATGCGCAAGAGCTTGCAAATGCAAGCGGAAATGGCAGAGGAATTTGGGACTTGCGTCTTTGATGTCACTTTAGACTGCGAAGATGGCGCTCCTGTGGGCGGTGAAATAGAACAAGCGCATTTAGTTTCTGAGTTGCTAAGGCAATCGACTCCAAGCTCGCAAAATTCTTCAAACACACGTCTTCTGCGACGAGGCGTGCGGTTCCATCCAGTGAACCACTCTGCGTTTGCAGATGATGTGGCTATCGTTGTCGGCGCTTGCGCTGCCAAGCTGAGCTACGTGATGGTTCCTAAGGTGGAGTCACTCAGCGATGTAGAAACTGCGCTTCAAGTGATCGATGCGCATTCCGGATCGGTGACTTTGCCGTTGCATGTTTTGATCGAATCCCCGGCGGCTGTGCACCACGCTTTTGCGATTGCCGCCCACCCCCGGGTTCAATCGTTGAGCTTTGGACTTATGGATTTTGTCTCTGCGCATGCGGGCGCTATTCCGGCCTCGGCCATGGGTCTGCGCTCTATTGCGGACAAAAACACCCTGGATCAGTTTCACCACCCTTTGGTCGTGCGGGCAAAGTTAGAAATCGCCAGCGCTTGCCATGCCCATGGCAAAGTACCTTCGCATTGTGTGGTCACCGAGCTGCGTGATACCGTGGCTTTAGAAACGGCAGCGCGTGTCGCTGCTACAGCTTTGGGATTCACCCGCATGTGGAGTATTCACCCCGATCAAATCCGACCGATTCTTCGGGCCTTTGCACCCGACCCCTCTGAAGTTGATTTGGCCGCCCGTATTTTAGAAAAAGCCAGCGCCCAAGCGTGGGCCCCTATCGCCATCGACGGGACTTTGCATGACCGCGCAAGTTACCGTTATTTTTGGCAGTTGTTAGAACGTGCGCAACACACTGGGGTTGCCGTACCCAACGAAATTCGCCACTTTTTTAGTCATTGATGAGGAGATACACATGTTGAAAGCCTACCG
>JBAXOC010000235.1:0-3034 GCA_037133455.1 Comamonadaceae bacterium
GTGGACCCGCATGCTTTCAAAATACCCGGCCAACCGCGTTGCTCCCTTTAGCTTGTTAGTCCCGTTGGTGGGGTTGACTACTGGCTGGCTTGTTTTTGGAGAAACTTTGAAACCGATTCACTTTGCGGGAGGGGCCTTGCTGATGGCGGGCTTGCTGCTCAATTTGTTTGGCGCGTCTTTGTTTACTCGTAAGGCTGCAGTGGTATTGCCTTGATGATTCATGAACCCTGACGCACATACTCTTTGGCGTTTGCCGCAATGGGCCTTTGCCGTTTTGTTGGCTGTGTTGGGCATGCTCGGGCCTTTCTCAATTGACACTTACTTGCCTGCGTTTTCCGGAATATCGGCGTCACTGGGCGCTACGCCTTTGGAGATGCAGCAAACCCTCTCAGCGTATCTCTTTGGGTTTGCCTTCATGGCTTTATTTCACGGTGCTATCTCAGACAGCTTTGGCCGCAGGCCGGTGGTGCTTTGGGGTTTGGGCGTCTTTACTTTGGCTTCGGTAGGTTGCGCTTTGTCGCAAAGTATTGGGCAGCTCATTTTCTTTCGAGCCATGCAAGGCTTGTCCACTGGAGCGGGCATTGTTATTGCGCGGGCTGTGGTGCGCGATATGTTCGCACCATCGCAGGCGCAAAAGGTGATGAGCCAGATAACGCTTTTCTTTGGTGCAGCGCCTGCGATAGCTCCGCTGTTGGGCGGCTGGTTGCTGATTCACAGTTCTTGGCACGCTATTTTTTGGTTCTTGGCCGCGCTGGGCGTGGTTTTGTGGATCGCGAACTACCGGCTTTTGCCTGAGACTTTGCATCCCACCCAACGCCAACACTTTCATATAAAAAATTTACTTGCTGGTTATTGGCAACTGGGCGCAGATCCGCGGTTTTTACTCTTGGCTCTAGCCAGTGGCGTTCCGTTCAATGGGATGTTTTTGTATATTTTGAGCGCCCCTGTTTTCTTAGGCGAGCATCTGCAATTGCTGCCTCAGCAATTCTTTTGGTGTTTTCTAATTACGATCGGTGGAATTATGTCGGGCGCATGGGTGAGCGGCCGCGTTGCAGGAAAGATCTCGCAGAAGCGGCAAATTCGCAATGGATTTGTCATCATGCTGTGTATTGGTGTGGTCAATCTCATTGCCAACCTACTTTTTACAGCCCATGTCAGTTGGGCGCTTTGGCCTTTAGGGATTTTTGCCTTCGGTTGGGCCATGATGGTCCCAGTGGTGACCCTACTGGTTCTTGATTTGCATCCCGATCGGCGAGGGATGGCCTCGTCTTTGCAAATGTTCATTGGCTCAGGCGCCAACGGCATTGTTGCGGGTCTGATCGCTCCTTGGGTAATGCACTCCACCGTGGCGCTGGCAACGGCATCTTTGTGCATGATGGGCATTGGCCTTGTGGCTTGGCTCTTTCTTCGCAGGCACTGGCCAGCGATTGGCGCCGACGTTCCGTAATTTTTTAAAGTACGCGCTGTAATTTACTTCTTCTGCATGGCCTGAGAAAAAGCCATCCGCTGTTTGGTCGTGCGCTCATGCTCCCTAGCAATGTTGCCGCAGACTAAATCACACAGCGCATAAATAGAGTCATCAGAGATCCGGTAATAAACACTGGTGCCTCGACTCTCACGCGCAACCATTCCCTGTTGGCTAAGCATCGACATATGCCGCGAAATATTGGCAGCGGTAAATCCGGTGCGTTGCGCCAAATCCCC
Organism: Comamonadaceae bacterium; assembly: GCA_037133455.1. Taxonomy (GTDB): domain Bacteria; phylum Pseudomonadota; class Gammaproteobacteria; order Burkholderiales; family Burkholderiaceae_C; genus Allorhodoferax. Next base: position 1,705 of record JBAXOC010000235.1, read on the forward strand.
TACGTTGCGCTCGCCCTCACGAAGCAGGTTGAGTAATTGCAACCGTGTGGGTTCTGAGAGCGCCTGAAAGTAGGCGGCCACATCGAGCATGGCTTCTGGGGGAAGATTTGTCATAGCCAAGCATACCTTGGGTGAAAGGGTGGGAGAGGCATTAATTTTCAGATCGTATTGCATTTCCAAGATTTTAGTGTACTATTTGCTCAATTACGCATTTAGCTAAATAAGAAATTGGCTAAATTTTGGAATCTTTAGGAGTTGGGAATGATGAAAACTGTAATCGCTGTATCGCTCTTGGCTGCTGGCCTCAGTGGGTCATTGTGGGCGGCGGAAAGTGGCGCTTTGAAAACCGTTGTCGTGACAAGCGCAGGCGCAGTGAATGCGGAGATGCAGAGTTTTGACGCAGCGGTGGAACCTGTGCGTCAAACGGCCTTAGCAGCGCAAGTTCAGGGGGCGATTGTTTCTTTAAACGTCAAAGTCGGTGAACAAGTCAAAGCCGGACAAGAGTTGCTGCGTATTGATGCGCGATCAGCCACCCAAAATGCCGCCGCAAGTCACTCGCAAGTCGAAGCTGCACGGGCATCGCTCAATGTAGCGGCCAAAGACTTTGAACGGCAAAAGCAGCTCTTTCAAAAGCAATACATCAGTCAAGCAGCCCTAGACCGTTCGCAAGCCCAGTTTCAAGCCACACAGGCGCAGGTCCAAGCATTGCAGTCGCAGTCAGACGCGGCCCAAACGCAGTCCCGCTTCTTTGTGGTTCAAGCGCCCTACGCGGGCGTGGTCAGCGAGGTGGCAGTGACCTTGGGCGATATGGCCATGCCGGGAAAAATACTTCTCGTAATGCATGACCCTGTAGCAATGCGAATCACGGCATCCATTGCGCAAAGTGCGATTCCAGAAAATTTAGGGAAAGTGCAGTTTGAAATCCCTGGTGTGCATTCGATGCCCATTCGCATGGATGCAGCAACCAGTTCGATCTTGCCAGTGATTGATGCTTCAACCCATACGGCTCAAATTCGGGTGAATATTCCAGCCGGCGTAAAAGGGCTCATCCCAGGAATGTTTGCTCGCGTTTGGATCGCAGCGGACAAGACAACACAAAGCGAAGAAAAAGCGCAACGGCTGTATGTGCCAACGCAAGTCGTAGTAAAAAGAGCCGAATTAATAGCGGTGTACGTGGTGGACGAAAAAGGAAAAGCGAAATTACGCCAAGTCCGGTTAGGTAACACCGTAGGCGAACAGGTGGAAGTGTTGAGTGGTTTACGGGCAGGTGACAAGGTAGCTACTGATCCACAAGCCGCAGCAAAGGTGCGTTGAAATGAAACACCCTCAT
>JBAXOC010000236.1:0-3032 GCA_037133455.1 Comamonadaceae bacterium
GACACGATCATGACCTGCGTGCGCTTGTTGTTACGGGTACGGTAACCCTTGGTCAAATTGCCCCAAGGATCCACTGGATGACGGCCTTCGCCTGTCTTGCCTTCGCCACCACCGTGTGGGTGATCCACAGGGTTCATGACGGTACCGCGAACGGTAGGACGAATACCCATCCAACGCTTCACACCGGCTTTACCGAGTTGGCGCAGGCTGTGCTCTTCGTTGGCGACTTGTCCAATGGTTGCGCGGCAATCAATGTTGATCTTACGAACTTCCCCAGAGCGCATGCGCACCTGAGCGTAGGTGCCTTCACGCGCTAACAGCGTTGCAGAGGTACCCGCAGAACGGATGATTTGTGCACCTTTGCCGACTTGCAATTCAACACAATGGATGATGGAGCCCACTGGAATGTTGCGAATAGGCAAAGTGTTACCAACACGAATTGGCGCTTCCGAGCCACTCATGATGCTTGCACCGACTTCCAAACCACGCGGCGCAATGATGTAAGTGCGCTCGCCGTCGGCGTAACACACCAACGCAATGTGCGCTGAGCGGTTCGGATCGTATTCAATACGCTCCACTTTTGCAGGAATTCCGTCCTTTAAACGACGGAAGTCAACCACGCGGTAGTGGTGCTTGTGTCCACCGCCTTTATGGCGCGTTGTAATGTGACCGTTGTTGTTACGGCCAGCGTGCTGGAACTGAGGCTCCAACAATGCTGCATGCGGGGCACCTTTGTACAGGTGATCCCGAGAAATTTTCACCACGCCACGACGGCCTGGTGAAGTTGGTTTCATTTTAATAACAGCCATGATTACGCAGCCTCCCCGCCGAGGTTGAGCTCTTGACCAGGCATCAGCATGACGTAGGCCTTGCGAACATTGTCGCGACGACCCATGGACTTGCCAAAACGCTTGGACTTGCCTTTGGTATTAACTACCGATACGCCCTTGACTTCTACTTTGAACATCAATTCCACAGCGGCCTTGATCTCATATTTGGTAGCGTCTTGGAGCACCTTGAAAGTCACTGCATTGCTCTTTTCAGCCACCATGGTTGCCTTTTCAGACACGATGGGAGCGATCAGAACCTGCATCAAACGACCTTCGTCGAATTTGGATAAATTGGGACCGTGGCTCATGCGAACATCTCCTTGAGTTTGTCCATTGCAGCCTTGGTAACCAACACTTTGCGGTAATGCACGAGTGACACTGGATCAGCGTAACGGGGCTCTACTACCAAGATGTTGACCAAATTGCGCGAAGCCAAGTACAAGTTTTCGTCGACTTCGTCAGCGATCACGAGCACGGATTGCAAGTTCATAGCTTTGAACTTAGCAGCCAAAGGCTTGGTTTTTGGAGAGTCAACCGTTAAAGAATCAACCACTGCCAAGCGGCCTTCGCGGGCGAGCTGGGAGAGGATAGAAGCCATACCAGCGCGGTACATCTTCTTGTTGATCTTGTGGCTGAAATTTTCATCAGGCATATTCGGGAAAATACGACCGCCTCCGCGCCACAGTGGCGAAGATGTCATACCAGCGCGAGCGCGACCGGTTCCCTTTTGCTTGAATGGCTTTTTGGTGGAGTGCTTGACTTGCTCGCGGTCTTTTTGGGCACGGGTGCCTTGACGCGCATTAGCTTGAAAAGCAACCACAACTTGGTGAACCAAGTCTTCGTTGTATTCACGACCAAACACCGTCTCAGGTGCGTCGTATTTAGCGGTCGCTTGACCTTGGTCGTTTAGGAGTTCGAGCTGCATTAGTTCGCTCCTTTCGCGGCGTCAGATTTTGCTTTGACAGCAGGACGCACGGTAACGAAACCACCCGCTGATCCAGGGATCGCACCCTTGATCATGAGCAACTGACGCGCTTCATCGATACGGAAAATATCGAGGTTTTGGGTAGTGACAGTGACGTCGCCCAAATGTCCTGTCATGCGCTTACCAGGAAACACGCGACCAGGATCTTGCGCCATACCGATAGAGCCGGGCACATTGTGCGAGCGGCTGTTACCGTGAGAAGCACGCTGTGAACTCATGTTGTGGCGCTTGATGGTGCCGGCAAAGCCTTTACCAATGCTGGTTCCTTGAACGTCCACTTTTTGGCCTGCTGCAAACACACCAGAGGCAGCAATGACGGATCCTGCTTGAAACTGGGCTGCTGCATCTGCAGTGACACGAAATTCTTGGATGATTTCACCGGCTTCAACACCCGCCTTGGCGAGGTGGCCAGCAATTGGCTTAGTTACACGCGAAGCTTTGCGTGAACCAAACGTTACCTGCAAGGCAACGTAGCCATCGTTCGCCTGGGTTTTGATCTGCGTCACACGGTTGTTTGACACATCTACTACCGTCACAGGAACTGTGTCCCCGTCGTCGGTGAATAGGCGCATCATGCCAACTTTGCGACCCAGCAACCCTAAGTGATTGCTAAGACTCATTGTTTTCTCCGTAACTCTCACCGTTGTCACTTCAATTGGCGACACCGTTTTTGCGTGAGAGACTGTTAATAAAACCGCCTTGAACGCTTGATTTAAACCAAGTCATTTCTTTAGGCAGCCTGAGAGTATAGCGCGGACTTATCGTAGTTACAAGTCTTTTGCTAAAACTCTACTCTCCAAAGGCCTAATTTCTCAGAAATTAGGCCTTTAACTGGCTTATTGCAGCTTGATTTCTACATCCACGCCTGCTGGCAGGTCAAGTTTCATCAGCGCATCAACTGTTTTGTCGGTCGGCTCCACAATGTCCATGAGACGTTGGTGGGTACGAATTTCAAACTGGTCGCGGCTTGATTTGTTGACGTGCGGTGAACGCAAAATGTCAAAACGCTTCATGCGGGTTGGCAAAGGCACAGGGCCCTTCACAATTGCACCAGTGCGTTTTGCAGTTTCTACGATTTCAGCTGCAGATTGATCGATCAATTTGTAGTCAAACGCCTTTAGGCGAATGCGAATTTTTTGTTTGGTAGCCATGGTGTATATCCTTGATTACGCAATAATTTTCGCAACCACGCCCGCACCAACGGTACGGCCACCTTC
>JBAXOC010000237.1:0-3015 GCA_037133455.1 Comamonadaceae bacterium
GTCTAGCGCACAACTGGAGGTGACGACCCAATCGGCCCGCGCTTTGACGGCGGCGCTGGTGTTGGCATAGACCACCACCACGCGGTCCGGGTGCGCATCACAAAACGCATTGAATGCGTCGATGGGGCAACCCAAATCGAGGGAACACGTGGCATCCAAATCAGGCATTAGCACCTGCTTTTCAGGGCTAAGGATTTTTGCGGTTTCTCCCATAAAACGCACGCCAGAGACCACGAGCGTTTGGGCGGAATGGGCGTGGCCAAAGCGGGCCATTTCTAGCGAGTCGCTGACCAAGCCCCCAGTGGCCTCGGCTAAATCTTGCAAATCCGGGTGAACGTAGTAATGCGACACCATGACCGCATTTTTTTCTATCAGTAAGCGGACGATTTTTTCTTTCAAAGCCTCGCGCTCGGTCGGGCTCGGCTCCACCGGAACGCGGGCCCAGGCGTGGCGCGTACTGCAAGCCGGTTGCTCGTATTCAACGTCAATCACGCCAGAACCTTGGGGACTATCCAGAGACATCAGAGTTCCTCAAAACGCATAGAAAAATCAGTCGCACGGACATCTTTGGTCAGTGCGCCAATCGAAATTCGGTCCACGCCAGTCGCCGCGATCTCGCGCACCGTGCTTAAGCTCACACCGCCTGAGACTTCTAAAACCGCGCGTCCGCCGTTCAACGCCACCGCTTGGCGCAAAGTAGCCAAATCCATATTGTCGAGCAAGACCATGCGAGCGCCGGCGTTTAAAGCCTCTTCCAATTGCACCAAGGTCTCGACTTCAATCTCAATAAACGTAGCCCCTTTGGCGGCAGTGGCTTTTTGGGCTTGGATCAACGCCGCTTGGACCCCGCCGGCGGCGGCGATGTGGTTTTCTTTGATTAAGACCGCGTCGTACAGCCCAATGCGGTGGTTAGTTCCGCCGCCCGTGCGAACAGCGTACTTTTGCGCAAGGCGCAAACCCGGAATAGTTTTGCGCGTGTCCACAATCGCAGCGCGGTTGCCGGGTACGCTGGCAACGGCTTGAACAAACACATCGGTTTGGGTCGCAACGGCGCTTAGGAGTTGTAGAAAGTTCAGCGCCGTTCGCTCCGCTGTCAGTAAGGCCTGGGCTTGGCCTTCTATTTCCAAAACCACTTGGTCGGCCACGGTACGCTCGCCCTCTTTGATACGCCACGTTAAAAACGCAGACGGGTCCAAGGCCGAGACCGCCGCAGCCGCCCACGCGCTGCCACATAAAACCGCCGCCTCCCGCACCAGAATACGGGCGCGGGCGCGGCGTTTGGGGTCAATTAAGGCCGCAGTCAGGTCGCCGCTGCCGACATCTTCAGCCAGCGCCCGCGCCACATCGGAGTGGGCCAAGGCGTTAATGGCTTCAGGAGAAAAATCAAAATGCGTCATAGGGCCGCTAGCATAGCGGCAGTGGGCTGGCGTTTTTGGTGCTTTTTTCGATACCCTTGGGCCCAGCCAGTAAAATCAGCCGCAACAAGGATTCTCTATGTCACTCTTTCGTCGCCCAGATTACCATTCCGAAGCCAGCCTTTTTATCGACCAACTCAAGGCGGCCAAGCCGTCCTTAGAAGCCGAACAACGGGCTGGGCGGGCGCTCTTGTGGGACAAAACCATTGACGCCCAAGCCCAAAAGGGCTTTAAGAGCGGCAAAGAGGCCCAGCAACCTTACGTGTACCAAACCCATTCGGACTGAAGCTCCCGTGGAAAACAGCGTTGTGTCGCAAGACATGCCACTTGTGGTGGACCACGTGGCAGTGGCGCGGCTGTATGGCGAACCTTTGTTTGCCATGCCCAACGATTTGTACATCCCGCCCGACGCGCTGGAGGTTTTTTTAGAGGCTTTTGAAGGCCCACTGGATTTTTTGCTTTACCTCATTCGCAAGCAAAACTTCAATATTCTCGATATCCCGATGCTTAGCGTCACCAAGCAGTACTTGGTCTATGTGGATGAAATTCGCAAGCGTAATCTGGAGTTGGCCGCCGAGTATTTACTCATGGCCGCCATGCTCATCGAGATTAAATCGCGCATGTTGTTGCCACCTAAAAAGAGCGCCGATGGCGAAGAAGTGGAAGACCCCCGGGCCGAGTTGGTGCGCCGCTTGCTTGAATACGAGCAAATGAAATTAGCGTCCACGCGGCTGAACGCGATTCCGCAGTTTGGGCGCGATTTCCTGAAAGCCACTGTTTTTATTGAGCAAAGCCTACAACCGCGCTTTCCGGATGTGACTGTGGTTGACCTTAAAGAGGCGTGGGCTGGAATTTTGCAACGCGCCAAACTCATTCAACACCACAAAATCAGCCGCGAAGAACTCTCGGTGCGCGAGCACATGAGCATGGTGCTGAAAAAACTCCAAGGCCGACGCTTTGTCGGTTTTGAAGATTTGTTTGACCCCGCCAGCGGCGTTCCCGTTTTGGTCGTGACCTTTATCGCCTTGCTCGAACTCGCCAAAGAAACGTTGGTTGAAATCACCCAAGCCGAAGCTTTTGCCCCCATTTATGTACGTTTGGCCTATGCTCCGAGCTAATTGCCACCTTTAGGAAAGAAGCGTCCCACCATGGCCACTGTTCACCCTAGCCCCGCTGATCTTGCCGCCGCCCAACTTGCAGGAACGCCCTACGGCACGCTGCCACCAGCGTCCCCGCTGGCCAACCGCAAGCCCATTAGCTTGCCCCGGCTTTTAGAGATGCACAGCCGTGGTGAAAAAATAACCGTCATGACCGCGTATGACGCGACCTTTGCCGCCGTAGCCGACGCCGCGGGAGTGGAATGTATTTTGATTGGCGACTCCTTGGGCATGGTGTGCCAAGGCTTGCACAGCACCGTTGGTGTCACGCTCGATGACATGCGTTACCACACCCGAAGCGTTGCGCGGGGAATTCACCGGGCCCAGGGAACGGCTTGGGTGATTGCGGATTTGCCTTTTGGGACCTACCAAGAATCTAAAGAACAAGCCCTGCGAAGCGCCTCGGTGTTGACCCAAGCTGGCGCCCATATGATCAAGCTCGA
>JBAXOC010000238.1:0-3013 GCA_037133455.1 Comamonadaceae bacterium
CTTTTTTCATAGCAAAAAGGCCCACGCGTTATCCGTAGGGCCTTTTTTTATTGACCAAAGCAAATCAAGAAACGATATACGCGCCTGAACCGGTAGAGAGCAATTTCCCGTCTGCCGCCAAAAACTCCATGCGTGTAGAGGCGACGCGGGAACCCAAACGCAAGACGTGCGCACGCAACTCAAAATACTCGCTGATGCCAGGGCGCAAGTAATCGATACGCAAATCAATGGTCCCGAGTTTTCCGAAACGCAGCAATCGTTGAACGGGTGTCTCATCCATATGGCGGGCGCCTATGGCGGCCATACAAGCCAAGCCCCCCATGGCGTCCAAGCCTGCGCTGATCACGCCGCCATGGATTCGATTGAAACTGTAGTGGCCCACCAAGTCGGGTTTCATATCGATACGGGCGCGTACTTCGTTGGGTTGTAACGATGTGATTTTGAGGCCCAAGACGCGGTTAAAGACAATCTTGTCTTCAAAGATGGCGGTGAGCCCGTTAACGAACTCCGCCTCAAAAACTACATCGGATGGAACTTCATCTTTAGAAGAGCCGCTTTTTTCAGATTTTTTTTGCATACCCAGATTGTTACAGCCCCAACTGACGCGAGGCCAACTCTTTCATAATTTCTTCGGCACCGCCGCCAATCATCATGACTTTGACTTCGCGGTAAATGCGTTCACACGCGGTTCCACGCATAAAACCCATACCGCCCAAAATTTGGACCCCTTGGTCGGCACAAAACTGCATGGTTTGGGTCGCATGGTTTTTGAGCAAACACACCTGCGCTACCCAATCGGCGCCTTCATCTCCCGCATCACAGCGCTGGGCGACCGCATCGGCCCAAGCGCGGGTGGACTCGATGCGCATTTTCATATCCATCAACTTGTGTCGCACCACTTGGTGTTCCACCAAGGCGCTGCCAAATGTTTTTCGCTGCTTGGCCCAGCTCAGCGCTTCGTCATAACAACACTCGGCAAAGCCCAAAGCCATGAAGGCCATCGACATGCGCTCGGCATTGAAGTTGGTCATGATGATCTTAAATCCCGCGCCCTCCTCGCCGATCAAAAACCGCGCAGGCACGCGAACGCAATCAAAGCGCAGGTGGGCGGTGTCGGAACAATGCCAACCCATTTTGTTCAGAGGGCTTCGAGAAATGCCTGGCGTATCGCCGGGGATCACCAACATAGATATCCCACTGCGTCCTTTATTCGCAGCGTCGGTGCGCACGGCAACTGTCATCCAATCGGCACGCATGCCGGAGGTGATAAATACTTTTTCACCATCGACGATATAGCTGTCTCCGTCCAAGCGGGCGGTGGTTCTCAAGGCGGCTACATCGGTTCCGCCGCCGGGCTCGGTAATCGCCAGCGCTGCAATTTTTTCCCCGCGCAGTACCGAGGGAATGACTTCGTTTCGCAGAGCCGCGCTACCCCAATTCAATAACGGAGGCAATCCAATGTTGTGGCTAAACAAGCTCGCCATCAAACCGCCGCTTCCGCTGCTTCGCGCAAGCTCATAAGTTAAGGCGCTGCGCAGTTTCCAACTCGCTGGAGTGCCGCCCAAGGCTTCAGGGTAGCCCATGCCCAGCCAGCCCAAATCCGCAGCGCGGCCATACAAACTGCGAGGAAACTCTTGCGCCGCTTCCCACGCGTCTAAATGCGGCGCCACCTCGGTTCGGACAAAGCGCTGTGCGCTGTCTTGCAGGTGGGTAATGTCAGACGTTTTAGTCATTCGCGCTGCGCCCGCTTTGCCACACCCATGGTTTTGGCGATGATGCCGAGCATGACTTCATCGGCTCCCCCGCCAATCGAGCCCAAACGGCCGTCGCGGAACATGCGCGAGACTTTGTTCTCCCAGGTAAAGCCCATCCCACCCCAAAACTGCAAGCAGCCATCGGGAATGGTGCGGTTCAATCGCCCGGCTTGGAGTTTGGCCATCGATGCCAACTCCAACACATCTTGTCCGTCCACATACAACTCACACGCTCGGTAGGTTAAGGCGCGCAGGCTTTCCAAGTCGGTTTTCATTTCAGCCAACCTGAACTGCACCCATTGCTGGTCAGCCAAAGTAGAGCCAAACATCTTGCGCTCTTGGGCCCACTCCACTGTCCAAGCAATGCAGTTGGTCAAGGATTGCAAACAACTCGCGGCCGCCCACAAACGCTCTTCTTGGAATTGTTGCATCTGGTAGATAAATCCCTGCCCCTCGGCTCCAATGCGGTTGCGCTGCGGAACGCGCACTTCATCAAAATACAAAAGCCCCGTGTCACTGGAGTTCATCCCGATTTTTTTGATTTTTTTAGCAACTTCAATGCCCTTACGTAGCTTGCCGTTTTCTCGCAAAGGCACCATCACCAGACTTTTATTTTTATGCACTGGGCCTTCGCCGGTATTGACCAGCATGCACATCCAATCGGCCTGCAAGCTATTGGTGATCCACATTTTTTGGCCCGTAATGACGTAGTCGTCACCGTCTTTTCGTGCCCGCGATTTCACCCCAGACACATCGCTGCCCGCGCTAGGTTCACTCACGCCAATACAACCCACCATGTCGCCTGCAATCGCAGGCGCTAAAAATTCACGTTTGAGTTCTTCGCTTCCAAACCGCGCCAAAGCGGGTGTGCACATGTCGGTTTGTACGCCAATGGCCATCGGGATACCGCCGCATTCGATGTGACCCAGCCCTTCAGCCATCGCCAAGCTGTAGCTGTAATCCAGCCCAGAGCCGCCATGGGCTTCGGGTTTGGTCAAACCCAGCAAGCCGAGCTTGCCCATTTTCTTGAACACTTCATGGGCGGGGAATATTTCAGCAGCCTCCCACTCGTCGACATGCGGATTGATCTCTGCATCAATAAAACGTTTGAGCGTTTTTTGAATCTCTTGGTGTTCATGGGTCCACTGCATACGCTGTCTCCTTGATTAGGGTTTTGAAAATACTTTGGGTGTGGTGGCACGGTGAAAACCGTTGAAGGGCTTGATGGCATCGCGCGTTTGCGTTTTTTCACTGGCCAC
>JBAXOC010000239.1:0-2984 GCA_037133455.1 Comamonadaceae bacterium
ATCGTAAGCAATCACCGCCTGGCCCTGCTCAGCCTGGGAGCGCCAGCGGGCTAGGGCCGCATCGCTGGGGTAAAAACGGGCGTTGTCATGCAGCTGAACTTCCGCGACCGCACCTTCTTGCGGGGCCATCGAATCATCTGGCGGTAATTCCACCGCAAAACGCACCAAAAGGCCGCGCACCAATTCGCCTTGCTCTGTCATTTCGCGTTGGGCAGGAAACTCGCGCAGCAATTGGGCAATGTCGGGGCCTGCGGTTTGGGCATCGGGTTTGATGGTGACGCGCAGGAATTTTCCAAACCGGCAACGCGCCTGTTCTAAATCCCACAACTGTGTGATCGTGAATTGCATACCGCCTGAGAACCGATCCGGCTGGGCTTTGCCCATCGCAATGATCAAAGCGTCTTCTTTAAGCAGGTTTTTGTGGGCATTGAGCAAGCCTTCATCGGCACGGGCCTCAATCGACGCAGACTTGTCATCGAGCTTGAACAAAGCGAGCTTTCCGCGCTGGCCGTTGATCACGCGGAAATCGGTCACGATACCCGCGAGCAATTGAGGCTCTCGGGTTTCTAGTAGCTCTTCAATCGGGCGCTTGGCAAAACGTCTTACTTCTAAAGCCACCTCATCAAACAAATGGCCTGACAGGTAAAAGCCCACTGCCGACTTTTCTTGGGTTAGCCGCTCTTTCACGCCCCATGGCAAAGCGCTGACCAATTCAGGCTCTTGGCTGCTGGAGCCGTGGTCATCGGGCCCACCCATGTCAAACAAGCCGACTTGGTTTTCATTGGCACTGGCGGCGGCTGAAAAATCAAATGCACGGTCTACGGAGGCGAGCAAGGCTGCCCGGTTCAGTTCCAAGGTATCAAACGCGCCGGCTTTGATCAAGGCTTCCAAGCAGCGCTTGTTCATGCGTGAACGCTCGACCCTGCGGCAAAAGTCAAACAAACTGGTGAAGAGCCCCGCCTCTGCGGTCGGACCACGGCCTTCGCGGGCCGCGATGATCGCCTCGATGGCCTGTTGGCCCGTGCCCTTGATCGCGCCTAATCCATACCGAATGTGCTGATTAGAGATCGGCTCGAACCGGTAAACGCCGCGGTTGACATTGGGCGGCTCGAAGTGGATATTAAACTTTTCGGCGTCACCAAATAAGATCTTGAGCTTATCGGTGTCATCCATCTCCACCGTCATATTGGCGCAAAAGAATTCGGCCGTGTAGTGGACCTTGATCCAAGCGGTGTGGTACGCCAAGAGGGAGTAAGCCGCAGCGTGGGATTTGTTAAATCCGTAGCCCGCAAACTTCTCCATCAAGTCAAATACTTCGTCGGCTTTAATTTCGGTGATGTTGTTCTTGGCTGCGCCTGCGCGAAAAATCGCCCGATGGTCGGCCATTTCTTCTGCATTTTTCTTACCCATCGCACGGCGCAACATATCAGCGCCGCCCAAAGAGTAGCCGCCCAAAATCTGCGCGGTTTGCATCACCTGCTCTTGGTACACCATGATGCCGTAGGTCTCCGACAACATGTCGGCAACCAAGGGGTGCGGGTATTCAATCTCTTCGCGCCCATGTTTACGCGCCACAAAACTTGGAATCAAGTCCATGGGGCCGGGACGGTAAAGCGCGTTAAGGGCAATTAAATCTTCTAAGCGCGTGGGCTTGGCATCGCGCAACATGCCCTGCATCCCGCGGCTTTCAAACTGAAAGACCGCTTCCGTTTTTCCTTCAGAGAAAAGACGGTACACCTCAGGATCATTCAGCGGCAGGTTCTCAAACGCAAAGTGTTCTTGGCCCGCGTGGCGCGTGCTGATGAACTCCTTGGCGATTTCTAAAATCGTCAGGGTTGCCAAACCCAAAAAGTCGAACTTCACCAAGCCAATGGCTTCAACGTCATCTTTGTCGTATTGGCTTACCGCCGATACGCTGCCCGGTTGTTGGTACAGCGGGCAAAAGTCGGTGAGCTTGCCCGGCGCAATCAAAACGCCCCCCGCATGCATTCCCACGTTGCGCGTCATGCCTTCCAACTTGCGGGCCAACTCCAACAAAGTTTTAACGTCTTCTTCTTTGGCCTCGCGCTCTGCCAAAAGGGGTTCGGCTTCACTGGCGTAAACCGTCTTATCGTCTTTTTTCTTGTCAGCCGGGGGCAACTGCAAAGAGACAGACGTTCCAGGCTTATTGTGAATCAGCTTGCTGATACCGTCGCAAAACGGGTAGCTGAAGTCGAGTACCCGCCCAACGTCACGAATCGCCGCGCGAGCGGCCATCGTTCCAAAAGTCACAATCTGACTGACCGCCGCTTTGCCGTATTTTTCTTTTACGTAATCAATCACGCGGTCGCGATTGCCTTGGCAAAAATCAATATCGAAGTCGGGCATGGATACCCGCTCCGGATTTAAGAAACGCTCAAACAGCAGTTTGTATTGCAGCGGGTCGAGGTCGGTAATTTTTAACGCATACGCCACCAACGAGCCCGCGCCTGAACCCCGCCCAGGTCCAACCGGGCAGCCATTGTTTTTAGCCCAGTTAATGAAATCTCCCACGATCAAGAAGTAACCCGGAAAACCCATGTTCACAATGGTCGTGAGTTCAAACTCGAGGCGTTCAACGTACCTTGGCATCTGCGCTTGACGCTCAGGCTCTTGCGGGTACAAGTGCAACATGCGCTCTTTGAGTCCTTCGTGGGAAGCGTACCGAAAATAATCTTCCGGACTCATGCGCACACCGCCCACCAAGGGGGTGGGGAACTCTGGCAGTTGCGGTTTTCCTAACACCAAACTGAGGTTACAGCGCTTGGCAATTTCTTGGGTGTTGGCAATAGCCGAAGGGAGATCGGCAAACAAAGCTTCCATCTCAGCGCTGGTTTTGAAATACTGCTCGCGCGTAAATCGGCGGACCCGTTTGGGGTTACTTAGCAACTCACCATCGGAAATACAGACCCGGGCTTCATGCGCTTCAAAATCATCAGGCTGCGAAAACTGGACGGGATGCGTTG
>JBAXOC010000240.1:0-2970 GCA_037133455.1 Comamonadaceae bacterium
CACCGCCCAAGCGGGGCAGTTGGCGTATGGAAGCAGGCCAGTTGGAATAACGGTCCAACCCCACCAATTTGCGGCACTGCCCAAGTGCACACACGGTTTCGGTGAGCGAGGGCAACAAACTCACGATGCGCACAGGCGCTTGGCTGAAGCTGACCTCTTGCTGGCGATCGTCACGCACAGTGACGGCTTGGGCCAAGCCCGTGCACAGCACTGAAAACACCCACGCCAAGCCGCACGCCTTAAGCATGCTCAGCCTCCCACCGCGCCATGATGCGGTGCAACTGGGCCACGCCATCGGTCAGCGCCGCTGGGCCAGGTTGCAAAATGTCGGCGGACTTGATTTCAAAAATCTGCCCGGTTCGCACGGCGGGTACGTCTTGCCAGCCCGGGCGGGCCGCCACGGTGTCTGGGCGAAATTTCTTGCCACACCACGAGCCAATGATGATGTCGGGGGCGCGGTCCACAATGCTCTGACCATCGGCAATGATGCGGTCCTTGCCCATGGGCATCACGGCCAGTTCAGGAAAAATATCGTCGCCACCGGCAATGCCCATCAGCTCTGAGACCCAGCGAATGCCGCTGATGTGCGGCGTGTCCCATTCTTCAAAAAAAACTTTGGGACGGCGCTTGAAACTCGCCGATCTCTGGCGGATGGCGTCAAGTTCTGCGCGCCAGGTCTGCAGCAGAGCCAGTCCTTCTTCGGCCTGCCCCACCATGGACGCGACTTGGTACAGCATGGCAAAAATCTCCTCCACGCTGCGCTGATTGAAGATGGTGACCTGCACGCCGGCGCGAATCAGCAAGGCGGCAATGTCGGCCTGCAAATCAGAAAAGCCGAACACGCAGTCAGGCTGCAAGGCCAAGATCTTGTCGATCTTGGCCGTCAAAAACGCACTGACTTTGGGCTTTTCCAAACGCGCACGGCGCGGGCGCACCGTGTAGCCCGAAATGCCCACAATGCGCTGCGCCTGCCCCAACAGGTAGAGCCACTCGGTTGCCTCTTCGGTGAGGCAAACGATGCGTTGGGGGCCAAGGGCAAACGGAGTCATCAATTGGGACTGTATTGCAAAGTCGCAAACAAGCCGCGGCCGGGGGTGTTGTAGCCATAGGCCAGTTGATACTGCTTGTCGAAGACATTCTCCAATCGCACACGCGCAGTCCAGCGCGCATCGATCTTTCGACTCGCATACAAGGACCATACAGAATATCCGCCCAACATGGTGGACGAATAAGTGCTGTCTTTGCGTTCACCAGCTGCATACAATTTGGCACCGATATCGTAGCCCGCCACAAGGCGAGAAATATCCACAGAGCCATAGGTCTTGGCTCGGCGGGCCTGCGGCATGGCCAAAGTCACGTTCCGCGGATCTTGATCGACCATGGACGCTTTGATGTTGTTGCCCATCCACTGCGATCGCAACGTGGCTTCCAGGCCTTTGTTTTCGGTTTGACCGATGTTCACTGCACGGTAGTTTGTGTCGTAATCAATCGCATCACGCGTATCTGTCTGGAAATAAACCAAACGGGCCAGTGCGTCACCCGCGGCATAGCTCGCACCCACTTCTTTGGATGCATAGTTTTCAGATTTAACCTGCGTATTGGTCGAAATTTCATAGGCTGTAGGCGCACGAAAACCGGTGGAGACAGTCGCCGTCAAACGCCAAGCTGGGGTCAATGTATAACCCAAGCCCAGCAGACCAGAGTTGATGGTTTGCTCACTGCTGACAACGCCATAGTCGTCCGTCCGGTTCAATTGAATTTGATCGCGGCGCGCATTCACCTGGAGGGTCCATCGGTCCATTTTTTCTGTCAAACCTGCGTAATAGCCCAAGCCTTCACGGCGCATGCCATAACCATAATCGCCACTGGCGCTGTAGTGGTCGGTGGACTTGTCTATGCCAAAACTCAAACTGGACTGCGTCCGCGCTTGGAAAGTATTGAACCATCTCAGCGCATCTTGCGTCCCCTTCAGCGTTCCGTCGTTGAGCACAATGCCGTTTCTTTTGTTTTCGTAACCCAAGGAAGCATGTGCAAAATCCAGCGTCGACAGCCATTGATCCGTGACGGCTTTCCTAACGTACAAGGTGGCTTGGTCATTGTGGCTGTTCAACAGATTGATGTCACTGGACTGGTCGCCAGCATAGGCAGACCCACTGTCAAAGTTAGCCTTGGTTCGGCTCGATTGCAGACGCAAGCCCATATTGACATCTGCATCCACTTTTTTGTCTAACTTGGCTGAGATGTATTCGTTGCTGTAACCGTCGCTGTCGGGGTTGACGCGTGCATTCATCATGGGGTTCATCGCAGAAAAACTGTCGCTGCCCTTGCGACCACCTTGAACGTTAAAGCTCAGGTCATTGACCGTACCACCCACACCCGCATGGGTACCGTAGGTATTGCGCGACCCCAGAGTGACCGAGCCATAGGCGGCGGGTTCACCCTTTCCTTGGCGAGTCCAAATATTGATCACACCGCCTACAGCGGCATCACCGTACAAGGCACTGGCATTGCCTCGCAAAATTTCAATGCGCTCAATTTGCGCCAAGGGCATGTCGGTGACTTGCAATGCACCGATACCATCCACCTGAGATCGCACGCCATCAATCACAAGCACCACGTTGATGCTGTTTTGCCCTCGTAAGAAGAAAGAAGTGGTGCTGCCCGGCCCCCCATTGCGACCGAACTCAAACCCCGCTTCGCCTTGCAACAGATCAGCCAAGCTGGGCGCTTGAGATTTCTCAATGTCCTGCCGTGTGATCACGGACACCGAACTCAGGACCTCAGACAGGGGTTGCTCCAAACGCGTCGCTGAGATAACCACGGGATTGAGTTCAAGTGAATGGGCCTGCCCAACAAGCAGTGACAAGGCAAGAAAAGACAACGTGGGCGCTAAGCCACGCGAAGGAACCAAACTAATTTTCATGAAAACTAACAAGTTGTGTGTCCTCACCGCCTTCCCCGACAGTGCAT
>JBAXOC010000241.1:0-2960 GCA_037133455.1 Comamonadaceae bacterium
AACCACTCCGACACCCAAGGCCGCTACGCCTTTCACAAACAACCCAGCATCGCCTACTGGAACCTGTTTTGCCTGGGCCAGGCCTTGATGCCTTTGGTCAAAGACCAAGACAAAGCTGTCGCTGCGCTTGAAACGTTTAAAGCGCATTACGAACAAGCCTTTGCCAAAGCCATGGCTAACAAACTCGGCTTTGCCGAAGCCAATGAGAACCAACGCCCGGTGATTGAAGAAGCGCTGAAACTCTTGGCGGCTGAGAAAGTAGATTTCACTATTTTTTGGCGGCGCTTAAGTTATTGGGCGACGCGTCGTGACTTGGCAGATGCGTCTGTGATCGACTTGTTTATCAACCGGGAAGCCGCCACAAATTGGTTGGCTAGTTATGCCGCCTTGTTAGACGCAACGCCCGATGTGCCCGGAGCAGCGTTGATGCTTCAAACCAACCCGAAATATATTTTGCGCAACCATCTGGGAGAATTGGCGATTCAAGCGGCCAAGCGCAAAGATTTTTCTGTATTGAAAGCGCTTCAAACGGTTTTAGAAACGCCCTATGAAGAGCATACCGAACACGACGCGTTCGCACAATTCGCGCCCGACTGGGCTGCCAATATTGAAATCAGCTGCAGCTCCTAAAACATCCATTCCTCTAAATTAACTTTTACGTATGACTTTCAAAACTCAAAAAACCGACGATCAATGGAAAGCCTTGTTGGCTGAAAAAGGGGCCGAGCCTGTGGCGTTTCAAGTGACGCGCCATGCGTCTACCGAGCGCCCCTTCACCGGCAAATACGAATCCCATTGGGCCGATGGCAGTTACCACTGCATGTGTTGCGAAGCCAAGTTGTTTGACTCAGGCACCAAATTCGACGCGCACTGCGGCTGGCCGAGTTTTTCTTTGGCTATTCCCGGCGCGATTAAAGAAATTACCGATCGAACCCTCGGCATGGTGCGGGTTGAAACCGTGTGCGCCGAATGTGGCGCCCATTTGGGCCATGTGTTTGACGACGGCCCGAGCGAAACGGGCTTGCGCTACTGCATGAACTCGGCCTCGTTAAACTTCACCCCAACATGAAAATACTGATCGACTTTTTCCCCATTCTTTTGTTCTTTGGGGCCTACAAGCTCTATGACATTTATATCGGGACCGGCGTATTGATGGCCGCCACCATCGCCCAAGTGGCTTTGATTTATGCCATTGATAAACGCCTCCAAACCATGCACAAAATCACGCTGGTTTTGGTTTTAGGCTTTGGGGCGTTGACCCTGGGCCTGCACGATGAGCGGTTTATCAAATGGAAACCCACCGTGCTTTACGCGGGCATGGCGCTGGGCTTGGCGTATGCCGTGTGGATTGCGCGGAAAAATTTTCTCAAGATACTTTTAGGCGGCCAGCTCGAGTTACCGGATTCGGTGTGGTATCGCCTGAATATGGCGTGGGTGCTTTACAGCGCTTTTATGGCCGCGATCAACGCCTATGTGGCCCATTACTACAGCACCGAAGACTGGGTCAACTTCAAGCTCTGGGGCTACGCGTTTCCCTTGGTTTTTATCATCGGACAAGGCATTTTTATTGCGCCCCATATGAAAGCCGCATCTGACAAACCCAATACGGACGATGACGCTGCCAATGAATCCAAGGGCGGGCCCACACCATGAACGCTAACGCAAAAGCCGACCTGAGCCCCACCACGGCCAACCTTGAAAAGCGCCTCTTGGAGCGGCTAACCCCCGCCGCGATGGAAGTCATCGATGAAAGTTACCAACACGCAGGCCACGTCGGGGCCAATGAAAGCGGTTTTGGAACCCACTTTCGGGTTCGAATAACTTCACCTTTATTTACAGGCAAAACCCGCGTTGCCTGCCATCGGCTTGTGTATGATGCTTTGCAAGATTTCATTGACGAAGGCTTGCATGCCTTGGCTATTGAGACCGAATACCCTGCCAAATAATTCCCCTTAAGCCTCCTCTCAAAACGCACCGAAAGAAACCGAATGAAGAAACAGTTTGTCTTGGCCGCCGTAGCCGCCATTTTTGCCACCTGCGCAACCGGCGTGATGGCGCAAAACGTTGCCGTTGTGAATGGCAAAGCCGTTCCTAAAGCCCGTATCGAAGCCTTGGCGCAACAAGTCGCCCGCTCCGGTCGGCCTGTTACCGCAGAGATGCAAGGCCAGTTGCGCGAAGAAGTGATCGCCCGTGAGATCTTTACCCAAGCCGCCCAGGCCCAAGGTTTAGACGCTACCGACGACTTCAAAATGCAAATGGAGTTAACCCGCCAGTCGCTTTTGATTCGCGAGTTGTTTACCTCTTACCAAAACAAAAATCCGATTACCGATGCGGAAATCAAAGCCGAATACGACAAATTTGCTGCGGCTAACAGCGGAAAAGAATTCAAGGCCCGCCACATTTTGGTAGAAAAAGAAGACCAAGCCAAAGCCATCATCGCCCAGCTGAAAAAAGGCGGCAAGTTTGAAGAAATCGCCAAGAAGTCGTCTAAGGACCCAGGCTCTGGCGCCAAAGGCGGCGACCTCGATTGGGCCAGCGCCAGCAGCTACGTTAAAGAATTCTCAGACGCCTTGGCCGCTTTAGGCAAAGGAAAAACCACCGAGACACCCGTAAAAACCCAGTTTGGTTTTCACATCATCCGCTTGGATGACGTTCGCGATGCGCAACTTCCTAAGTTAGAAGACGTCAAGCCCCAAATTTCTCAGCAGTTGATGCAACAGAAAATGGGCAAATACCAAGAAGAGCTTCGGTCTAAAGCGAAGGTCGAATAACAAAAACGCGGCACAGTCCGCGTTTTTTTTATGTCAACGTTGTCCAGGCCCACAAAGCGCCTAAGAGCAGTGGCTGGTGCAACATATAAAAACTCAAACTCCATCGGCCTAAACTTGCCAATTGCGGTACCAAAGGCAAGCGAATCAAAGTAGGCTTTTGTGACAACGGGCTCGCAAGCCACCACTGCG
>JBAXOC010000242.1:0-2946 GCA_037133455.1 Comamonadaceae bacterium
GTTCACGGTGTGATTAAGGGCTTTAATTACTACGTCAATGGGGAGCTGCTGTGGTTGCACGACGGTAAAACTTATGACGCGCGTTTAGAGATCAGCCACTTTCTATTGGGCGCGCGGGTGCAAACCAGCAAAGGACAAGTCACTTTAGACGGTTTAGAGCCGCTGCGTTTTGGCGACAAAGTGCGCTCCGAAGTTGCCGCCCATTTCGAGCGCCCAAAAGGGCGGGTGAGCTTTAGTGCCAACACGCCGGACGCACCCCTGCAAGCCTTGGCCCAAGACCAGCTGAGTATTTTTATGCAATTGGCTGCGATGTTTGCGGGCGATCCCGCCCGGATCAAGCCAGGAATGCCTTTGCCGTTTCAAGCGGTCGGGCCGCGCAGCTCAGAAAACTGGGTTTTTCAGGTCGGTAAGTTGGAGATTTTGAAACTCGATGCGGGCCCCGTGCCTGCGGTCGGCCTGTTGCGCGAGCGAACTGGGGAATACGACACCCGGGTCGAGCTTTGGCTGGCCCCCCAACTGGATTACCTGCCCGCCCGTATCCGTTTAACCCAAAGCAATGGCGATGAAGTGGATATGCAATGGATTTCAAGCCAAAAACCCTAGAAATTCCTGTTACCCTTGAAATGTGAGATGCTCACCCCATGTCTTTTCTCAAGGCAAACCACAAAGACCACCGCATGCACACGCTCTACGATTCTGAAACATTCACCGTCACCCACATGTTGGCCAACGCCCAGTCGCAGAACATGAGCCCTGAGGCCGCCTCGGGCCCGGGCAATACGGCGTTCAGTGACGTGAAAACCGACCAATACCCCCAAGGGGTGCCGATGTTGGCCCGCCACGGCTTTGAAATTGTGGATAAGCGCTCCGGTAAAGAGGTCTACCTTGACGGCTCGTGGGCTGAGCTTTTTCAGCAGCACATCGTCGCTTGGCAGGTCAATATGCCGACCCAAGAAGAAGTAGAAGATACGCTCTCGCAATACGCAGAGTTAGCGCAGAACCCCGTCTTGGTTCATTAAAACGGGGTTATCGGCTGCCCTAATGGGCTTGCGCCATGGCCTCGCCCATGCGCACCGGCAACGTGGCTTGCCATTTCGCGTTCCAGTCCAAAGCGCCTTTGGGGAACAACATTACCACGGTGGAGCCTAAGAGAAACCGCCCTAGCTCTTCGCCTCGCAAAAGGGAAATGTTGCTCTCGTCGTAATGCCATTCAGTGACTTGCGGCAAGCGCGGCGGGTTGACGACGCCGTGCCAGACGGTGGCCATGCTGCCGACCACGGTCGCCCCCACCAAGGCCATCACCAGGGGCCCAAAGTCGGTGTCAAAGACACACACCACGCGCTCGTTTCGCGCAAACAAACCGGGCACGCCCCGGGCGGTTTTGGGGTTGACGGAGAACAGGTCGCCGGGCACATAGACCATGCTGCGAAGCCGGCCAGCGCAAGGCATATGGATTCGGTGGTAGTCGCGCGGGCTTAAGTACAGCGTGGCAAAACTGCCGTCTTGAAACTCGGAGGCCAGCGTTGCGTCTCCGCCGATCAGCGCAGTGGTGCTGTAGGCGTGGCCCTTGGCTTGAAAAATTTGGTCGGCTTGGATGGTGCCAAATTGGCTGATCGCCCCGTCTACCGGGCAAACGAAGGCCGAATTGGCCAGCGGCCGCACACCCGGGCGCAAAGCGCGGGTAAAAAAGTCGTTAAAGCTGGTGTAGCTTGCCAGATCCGGGTTGGCTGCTTCGTTCATATTGACGTCGTAGCGTTTGACAAACCACGCAATCAAGCGGGTGGTTGCTGTGCCCCACCGGCGGCTGGCAACCCAACCGCCAAAGACGGTGAGCGCTCTTTTGGGCAGGAGGTACTGCGGCAACACCGCGATGAAATCAGACACAGCAACTCCGGTTGGATGAAAGAGGCAAAATAAAAATGCAAAGCCCCTGCATTTGCAAGGGTCGCGAATTATAGTGAGCGCTATGAGCCTTGCCCGCATTCCCCCTATCCAATGCCTGCTAACGTTTGAGGCGCTGGCGCGTTTGCGCAGCGTGACCCAAGCCTCGGAAGAGTTGTTTGTCACCCCGAGCGCGGTCAGCCACCGAGTGCGCCAGTTGGAGCAAATCATTGGCACCAAGCTGTTTGGTCGGGCGGACTTTTCTCTGACGACCGAGGGCAGTGAATACCTCGCCCATGTGCGCGAAGGCTTGGCTATTTTGCAAAAGTTCCCTAGCGCAAGCGCCGTGTCCGGCAAGCGCAAGCTGCGTCTAGCAGTCACCCCTACCTTTGCCCGCTCGATTGTGATTCCCCGCTTGCGCGAGTTCACCGAGGCCTATCCGGAAATTGACGTGACCATGCAGGTCTCTATTCCTTTGTTAGATGTGGTTGCCGAAGATGCAGACCTGACCGTGCGGTTTGGCGCAGGGCGCTACGCCGATTTGGAGTTTGTGTGTTTGACGAAAGACGTCATCACGCCCTTGGCCTCGCCCACCTTTGTTCGCGAACACGGCCCGTTTGAGACGGCCCAAGATTTAGAGCGGGTAGCTTTGTTGCGCAGCCCTTTGGAGCCTTGGCGCAGCTGGTTTGCTGCCAACGGTTTGGATTGGCCAGAACCAGTGGATGGATCGCAGTTCAACGACATTGGGCTGATGTGCGACGGCGCGGCCGCAGGCATGGGCGTGGCGCTGGTGCGCCTGAAGTTGGGTGCTCCTTGGCTGGACAACGGCTCGTTAGTCCGCTTAGGCAGCAGTGCGCCTTTTGTCACCAATGTACCGAGCCCCCACGCCCATTACCTGTGCTGGCGCACGGGAATGATGGACCGTTGGGAGTGCGCCGCCTTTGCCGAATGGCTCAAACAAGTATTGGCTTAGACAATCCTGGCGTCCGCCGGGCGCATCTTCAAGCACTCAATTTCACGCAGCGCTGAAAGATTCTTCACGCACCAGCGGGCCGAGTTCCCTTA
>JBAXOC010000243.1:0-2941 GCA_037133455.1 Comamonadaceae bacterium
GACTGCAACCACATCCCTGATGCCGCCATGACTTTGGCGGTCATGGCGCTTTACGCCAAAGGCACCACCGTGTTGACCAACATCGCGAGTTGGCGCGTGAAGGAGACCGACCGGATTGCCGCCATGGCCACCGAACTTCGCAAACTCGGCGCATCGGTGGTTGAAAGCCCCGACTCGATTGCAATTACACCTCCACAAAGCCCTGCTGATTGGCATAGCGCCAGCATCCATACCTATGACGACCACCGGGTTGCTATGTGTTTTTCCCTTGCGGCTTTTAATCCGGCGGGGAAAAGTATCCGCATCGAAGACCCCAAGTGCGTAGCCAAAACCTTTCCCGATTACTTTGAGGCTCTGTTTAGCGTTTGCCAAACGGCTCCCAACGCGATTCCCGTGATTTGTGTGGATGGCCCCACGGCCTCGGGCAAAGGGACCTTAGCGGCGAGCCTTGCGGAGCAACTGGGCTACCATTTTTTGGATTCTGGGGCCCTGTACCGAATCACCGCCTTGGCAGCCTTGCAAGCCGGGCTGGCGTTAGAACCCAGCCATGAAACGGCCATTGCGCAATTAGTGCGAACCTTGGATATTCATTTTGAGGGCGAACAGGTTTGGCTCAACGGCCAAGATATCACTGCCGCTATCCGAACCGAAGCCGCTGGAATGAACGCCTCCAAAGTCTCTGTTTTAGGCGCTGTACGCGGCGCGCTGGTGGACTTGCAGCACCAATTTCGACAGCTACCCGGACTGGTTGCCGACGGGCGCGACATGGGAACCGTCATTTTCCCCGATGCGCCGCTCAAGGTGTATCTGACGGCTAGCGCCGCTTGCCGCGCAGAACGCCGTTATAAGCAGTTGATTTCAAAGGGAATTTCGGCTACACTCAGCACTCTTTGCGCAGACCTCGAGGCGCGCGATGCCCGCGACACTACGCGTGCCATTGCACCCTTAAAGCCTGCACAAGACGCCGAGCTACTAGACAACTCTGCTTTAACGGTCGATCAGTCCGTTACACAAGTGTTGAAATGGTGGCAAAGCAAACAGCCTTTTTGATGTCTCTTTAACGATTCTTCAAAAAGTCTGGTGTTAGAAAAGTCAAAGGCTTCACCGCTTTTGCACGGCCCCCAAGGCACTCTTCGCGCTGCATGCGCTCGGTCTTGGGGTTCAACAACTTAACCCCGCGGTTTTTTAACTGCACAAAAAATGTCCGAATCTTTCGCAGCCCTCTTTGAAGAATCACAAAAAGCCTCTGAAACCCGTATTGGTGAAGTCGTCACCGCTGAAGTGGTTCGTATCGAACACAACTTCGTCGTTGTAAACGCTGGCCTTAAATCAGAAGCGTATGTTCCCTTGTCTGAATTCAAAAGCGACAAAGGCGAACTCGAAGTTCAAGTGGGCGAATTTGTCTCTGTCGCGATTGTTGCGATGGAAAACGGCTACGGCGACACCATCGTCAGCCGCGACACCGCTAAACGCTTGGCATCTTGGATGTCATTAGAAAAATCTCTCGAATCTGGCGAGTTTGTCATGGGTACCACCAGCGGCAAAGTCAAAGGCGGCCTGACCGTTTTGGTCAATGGCATTCGCGCCTTCTTGCCTGGCTCATTGGTCGACACCCGTCCGACCAAAGACTTGTCTCCGTACGAGAACAAGACCATGGAATTCAAGGTCATTAAATTGGACCGCAAGCGCAACAACGTGGTCCTGAGCCGCCGCGCCGTCGTAGAAGCGTCCATGGGCGAAGAACGCGCAAAACTCATGCACACCCTCAAAGAAGGTTCTGTGGTGCATGGCGTGGTCAAGAACATCACCGAATACGGTGCATTCGTCGACTTGGGCGGTATCGACGGCCTCTTGCACATCACCGACATGGCATGGCGTCGCGTGCGTCACCCGTCGGAAGTCGTGACTGCCGGTCAAGAAATTACAGCCAAGATTCTCAAGTTTGACACCGACAAAAACCGTGTCTCCTTGGGTCTGAAGCAAATGGGCGATGACCCTTGGATGGGCGTTAACCGCCGTTACCCTCAAGGTACGCGCATGTTTGGCAAGATCACCAACATCGCCGACTACGGCGCGTTTGTGGAACTCGAGCCAGGAATCGAAGGTTTGGTACACGTCTCTGAAATGGACTGGACCAACAAGAACGTGGCTCCTTCTAAGATCGTTGCCTTGGGCGATGAAGTCGAAGTCATGGTTCTGGAAATCGACGAAGACAAGCGCCGTATTTCTTTGGGCATGAAACAATGCAAAGCCAACCCATGGCAAGAATTCGCGATGAACACCAAGCGCGGCGACCGCGTGAAGGGCCCCATCAAATCCATCACCGATTTCGGCGTGTTTGTGGGCTTGGCTGCAGGCATCGACGGTTTGGTTCACTTGTCTGACCTGTCTTGGAACGAAACCGGCGAAGCCGCGGTTCGTGAATTCAAGAAGGGTCAAGAAGTCGAAGCCCTCGTTTTGGCCGTTGACGTTGAGCGCGAGCGTATCTCCTTGGGTATCAAACAGCTCGATTCCGATCCTTTCACCACGTTCGTGTCGATCAACGACAAGGGCCAAGTGGTCACAGGTAAGGTCAAGACTGTCGATGCCAAAGGCGCTGAGATTGATCTCGGCGAAGACATCATCGGTTACTTGCGCGCCTCTGAAATCAGCCGCGACCGCGTCGAAGACGCCCGCAGCGTGCTCAAAGAAGGTGACGAGGTCACGGCTGTGGTCGTTAACGTGGATCGCAAGACCCGCAACATTCAGTTGTCCATCAAGGCCAAGGATGCAGCGGATCAAAACGAAGCCATGACAACATTGAGCCAACAGTCTGCCCGTGAAAATGCAGGCACTACGAGCTTGGGCGCATTGTTGCGTGCCAAGTTGGACAACAATTAAATCCCTGTGATTTGAATTGTTTGACGCAATCAACGGCCGCAAGCATCACGCTGCGGTCGTT
>JBAXOC010000244.1:0-2938 GCA_037133455.1 Comamonadaceae bacterium
GCTTGAAAGTAGCTTGCTCTAATTGCAATCTGAGAGAGTTGTGCATGCCCATGGGCCTGAGTGAGCAAGAGCTGGAGCGTATTGATGACGTAGTGGCCCTCCGGCGCAAAGTGAAGCGCGGCGCAACCCTGTTTCGCAATGGCGAGAAGTTCACCAGCCTTTTTGCGATTCGCACTGGGTTTTTTAAGACCAGCGTGGTGACTGACGATGGGCGGGACCAAGTCACAGGGTTCCAGATGGCCGGCGAAGTCATGGGTCTCGATGGCATCGTCAGCGACCACCACTCTTGCGACGCGATCGCCCTAGAGGACGCCGAGGTCTGCGTGATGCCCTTTGAGCGCATTGAGGAGTTGTCAAGAGAGATCAATTCCTTGCAACGCCATGTTCACAAAATCATGAGCCGAGAGATTGTTCGCGAAAACGGAGTGATGTTGCTGCTTGGCAGCATGCGGGCCGAAGAGCGCTTAGCCGCCTTTTTATTGAACTTAGCCCAGCGTTTGCATGCCCGGGGCTTTTCACAGTCTGACTTGATTTTGCGTATGACCCGCGAAGAAATCGGCAGCTACCTGGGTCTTAAGTTAGAAACGGTGAGCCGCACATTCTCCAAATTTTCAGAAGACAAGGTGTTAGAGGTCAAACAACGCCATGTTCGGATTCTCAACACCGAGGCCCTGCGCGACATTGTCAATAACAAGGCTTGCTTGTAGGCTCTGGTTATTTTTGTTTGGGATCGGGCTTGACGCCCGTTGCCGCATGGTTGCGAGCCTGCTGCGCGGGCGCCAGACTTGAGGGGTTCTCAGCCGTCAAGGTTCGGTTGATCTCCACACCCTTTTGGTAGTAGTTTTCATCCACGACGGTGTCCATGCCTGAATACGCCAGGTAAAACGTGATGAAACTGGCAGCGACCACGATGGCGGGGCCAGAAACGACCAACCACACATGTCCAAACTTCCACCAGGGATCGGTATTTTGAGTCTTTGCGTTATTCATAATTTTCCTTAACGGGGAACAATAAAGACTGCTTTTTCAGTCACGGTCGTTAAACGGTCTTGGCTTTGCACATGGAAATGGATGATGTGGGATCCGGGTGCTGCTTGTTCAAAGGGTAACTGTACGTGAACAACGAACCAACGCGACTGAGCGGCGTCAACCAAAAGGTCATGGTCTGTTTCAACCACCAAGCCGGGCAAACCATCCGCTTGAACATGGACCTGCAAAAGAGACTCTGAGGCATTCATGATCTGCAAGCGGTAGATGTTTTCAATACGCCCACCCTCAATCTGGCGAGCCAAGATACTGCGATCGCGTTCGATGTCAACCTTGAATGGGTCCCGCATCGCCAAACTGATCAACATCGCAAAAATAACAGACCAAAGAATGGCGGTGTACACCAAGACGCGGGGTCTAAACACATGGCGCAAGGTTTGGGCGTGGGTCCAGCGCTGGTTGATCGCGTTCTCCGTAGAGTACTTCACCAGTCCGCGCTCGTAACCCATTTTGTCCATCACCGTATCGCAAACATCCGCACAGGCGCCACAGCCAATGCATTCATACTGCAAACCATTGCGGATATCGATTCCGGTGGGGCAAACCTGCACACACAAGCTGCAATCCACGCAAGCACCCAAACTCGATTGGGTTAAATCTACTTTTTTAGATCGTGCTCCACGAGGTTCGCCACGTATTGCGTCGTAGGTCACGATCAGTGTGTCTTTGTCAAACATGGCACTCTGAAAACGGGCATAGGGGCACATGTGTTTGCACACTTGTTCGCGCATGAACCCGGCGTTGCCATAGGTGGCAAAGCCATAAAAGAAAACCCAAAAGATTTCCCAAGAGCCAAGCGACCAATGAACGAACTCACCCGCCAACTCGTGAATCGGGGTGAAGTAACCTACAAACGTAAATCCTGTCCACAAAGCCAAGGCCAGCCATAAGACATGTTTGGCCGATTTGCGACCAAATTTTTCAAAAGAAAAACCACCTTCATCACGGCGCATTCGCGCTGACCGATCGCCTTCTGTTTTTTTCTCAATCCAAAGAAAAATTTCGGTGTAAACCGTTTGGGGACACGCGTAGCCGCACCACAAACGCCCAGCAACTGCCGTAAACAAAAACAGCGACAAAGCCGAGATGACCAGCAAACCGGTGAGGTAAATGAAGTCCTGCGGGTAGAGAACCAACCCAAAAATATAGAAACGCCGAGCGCCTAGGTCAAACAAGACCGCTTGGCGCTGGCCCCATTCGAGCCAAGGCATTCCATAAAAAATCAATTGGGTCAGGAAGACCGTCGCCCAACGCCAATTCGAAAAAAATCCGGAGACGCTGCGTGGGTAAATTTTTTGGTGGGCTTCGTACAGAGAAATCATCTCTGCATCGGCGCCAGGCGGTGGAGTGATAGGCCCGGTATCTGACGATGGGGCTATCGGAATAACTTTTCTCAAAACAGACCTACTTGTTAGACATGCTCCATACATAACCCGATAACACATGGATTTGTGCTTCGGTGAGTTTGCCTGCTTGGGCTGGCATTTGATTGACTTTGCCGTTGTTGACCATGGCAATGATGGCGGCTTCGCCGTAGCCGTGCAGCCAAATGTTGTCTGTCAAGTTCGCTGAACCCAAGGCTTGCAGACCTTTTCCATCAGCGCCGTGGCACGCTGCACAAGTAGCAAACTTAGATTTTCCCAAAGCAGCACGGACCGAGTCGTGCGGACTTCCCGACAAACTCAACACATAGTTGGCCACATTTTTAACATCATTAGGCGTTCCTACAGCAGCAGCCATGGGAGGCATTTGTCCGATGCGGCCCAATGTCAAAGTTTCTTTGATCTTGTCGGTGGTTCCACCGTGCAGCCAATCCGCATCCGTCAAATTGGGAAACCCTTTCGAACCTCGGGCGTCCGAGCCGTGGCATTGGGCGCAATTGTTCATAAAC
>JBAXOC010000245.1:0-2925 GCA_037133455.1 Comamonadaceae bacterium
CTGATTGCGACCTTAACCATCGAGCTGGAGTTTGCCATTTACATCGGCGTGGGCCTGTCTTTGCTGATGTACCTCAAGCGCACTTCCCAACCCAGCCTAGATGACGTCAAACCCGTGCCTGGCCAAATGCCACCCGCCTTTAGTGACAGCACAGGTTTGGGGGACTGCCCGCAACTCAAAATTGTGCGCATCAATGGCTCGATCTTTTTTGGAGCGGCCAACCATCTTCAAGAAGCTTTGCAGCGCATCGATGAGACCGAGCCGCAACATACGCACGTCTTGCTGGTTGCATCCGGCATCAATTTTGTGGATCTTACTGGCGCGCACATGCTGGCCCAAGAAGCCCAGCGCCGACGTGCAATGGGTGGCGCGCTGTACCTCTTTAACGTCAAAGAGGAACCGATGGAGATGCTGCGTCGCAGTGGCGCTTATGAAACGATTGGTGCAGACAATTTCTTTGCGATGGGCGACGATGTCATGTCCACATTGAAGGGTCGATTGAATCAAAGCATCTGTAGCCGATGCACCGCTCGGGTGTTTTCGTCTTGCAAGGCTTAGCGTAATCCCGCTGGTTTAGGAATTCCACCAGACCCTATTTTTGCGATGTGAACTTCTACTTTGCGAACGCCGCTGCGGTCAAGTTCCATGCGCAGGGCCCAGCCGATGTTGTTGACGGGGTCACTAAAGCCGTCAAAAACAAAGTTGCCTAAGCTGTAAAAAATGGGTTTGCCTTGGTAGGTTTCGGTGTCTTGCACTTGGTGCGGGTGGCCACCGATCACAGCGTCTGCGCCAGCGTCAATCATGAGACGCGCCAATTTTCTTTGGCGCTCATTGGCAATCGGGTCTTCCCAACCCCAGTGCATGATGGGGATCACCACGTCGGCTTTATATTGACTGCGGGCGGCTTTGATATCGCGCACCACTTGGGCGTCTTCACTCCACGCCACACCGGGCTTGTCGGTATCGGCCTCGAAGGTTCGGGGTTGAAACTCGTCGTAGCCCAAGATGGCTACACGCAGCCCTTTGCGTTCAACAATCCACGGGGTATGGGCTTTGGCGAGGGTCATGCCGCCGCCATAAACACCTAAGCCCTCTTTATCAAGAAGACCCAGCATTTGTGCAAACGCTTGGGGGCCAAAATCACCAGAGTGGTTGTTGGCGAGGCCGACGGCATCGAAGTGGCGCTTGAGAAACTTCAGGCTTTTGGGCGAGACGCGAAACACATTGGGTTTATCTTCTTCGGGAGAGCCGATGGTTGCGACCACGCACTCCAAGTTGCCAATGCGGATATCGGCGTTTTTAAACAATTGAGCGAAGCCGGCAAAAGGATCCTTGCCTTTGCGCATGGCATGGCTTGGGCCGTCTTCCAGCATGATGTCACCCACAACCACTAAAGAAACGGTGGAGTTCGCAGCGGTTGTTTGTGCGAAAGCGTGGGTCACAAAGAGTAACAAAATAAAGGCCAAGACAGCTCTCGGCCTTGAAGCGATGCGCGCGATCATTGAGACACCTCCTGCAAAGCACAGCGGTACATCAACTCTTTACCGAGCAAAGGGGAGTACACCGAGACCCTGCCGGTCAGTGAGTCCTCGGCGGCAGCACTTACAACTTTGGGCTGAATAAATTGGGTGTGTTGCATGATCATGGGTTGGCGGCGGGTGTTGTAGTAAACGTAAATATTGACGATCTCTACGCGCTCACCTTCACCTAAAACGATTGCCTTGAAACGAAACCGATTACCAATGGGAACGCCCTCAACCGCATAAGGGTCAGACGCCAGCGCAAAGACTCGGCGGTGTATTTCCGAATTCACTTCAAAAGTGCACTGCAGTTGCGGCTTGGCCCAAGCAGCGCAAGGCAATAACAAAGCCAGTGCGGTAGCGCACCTGTAGCGCTGTAGTGGTGAAAAAAAGGACACGCAAGCTCCCAAAAATAAGTGGGCAGATAGTAGCGTAAACGCTTGCTTAGAATGGTTCAAACTCACAACAGGAGACTTTATGACTATCGCCAACACCACCGTACTGATTGCCGCGCTGATGCCAGTTTTAACCATGGGCTTAGCCAAAGCCAGCATGGCAGGCAAAAAACGCAGCGAAGGTGGCTATGACAACAGCAACCCCCGTGCCTTTGCGGCCTCGCAAGAAGGATGGCGCGCTCGCGCGGTTGCCGCACAAAACAACAGTTTTGAAGCCTTGCCCTTGTTTGTTTTTGCGGTGCTGGCCGCGCAGATGGCTGGCCTTGACCAGGTCCGTACCGACCAACTTGCGATGGCTTTTATTGGCGTTCGCATTGTGTACACGGGTTTGTATCTCGCCAATATTGCGGCCTTACGAACCGTAGTGTGGTCCGTGGGACTGGGCTTGACAGTCGCGATTTTTTCGCCAACGATTTCCCTGCTTTTCTAAATTTCAATCATTACTTTAGCCTGCGCTGCCAATCAGTTGGAAGAGGGCGCGGGCAACGGTGATGACGGCTAAAAGCATCAACAGGTGCAACACCAGGCGACGGAACTGTTGGGGTGTCGTGTGGGTAAAAAAGCGCTGACCGACTAACATTCCGCCCGCCATGGGAACGGCCATGAACAAGGCCATGGACAACGCGCCCCAGCCAAGCAAAGGCGCGCCCACTTCAGTGTTGACGGGCATGACCGCAGCGCACAACAACGCGTACAAGTCGCCAAAGAAAAATAAGAGCACCAAGGTTGCGCGCATGGCAATGGCTGATAAAGGCGTTGCGCTCATCATGGCCGCCACGACCAGGCCGCCCATCGCCGTCAAACCATTGACCAGTCCAGAAGCCAAACCCGTTAAAAAGCGAAGCAATCGCGTTGGTGCGCCGTGCCACTGCAGACCTCGAAGTTGGACGCCGACAAGCACCACCAACACCGTACCGATGAGCAAACGCACATAGATCTCTGGAACAAAA
>JBAXOC010000246.1:0-2923 GCA_037133455.1 Comamonadaceae bacterium
GCCCAGTGCCCCGGTTTTGAGACCGATATCCATGGCCTGGTGGAAGAAGAGGGCGCAGACGGCAAAAAGCATTATTTTGCAGACTGCGTTCGCTAAGAAGAGAACTATGGAGGGAGCTAACGCGGTTAGCCCTCCGCCATCACGCCCATGGTTTTGCTGAAACCGCCATCCACATAGGTGATTTCAGCTGTTACGCCCGCGGCGAGGTCGCTCATTAAAAACGCGGCGACGTTGCCGACATCTTCGGTTGTCACATTGCGCCGAATCGGGGAGGCATTCGCCACTACGCCCATCAGGCGGCCAAAGTCTTTGATGCCGCTGGCGGCCAGGGTTTTAATCGGGCCTGCGCTGATGCCGTTGACCCGAATTCCTTTGGCTCCAACGGCCTCCGCTAAATAACGCACCGAGGACTCCAGCGAGGCTTTGGCCAAGCCCATGGTGTTGTAGTTCGGGATGATGCGCTCTGCGCCAAGGTAGGTGAGGGTGAGTAAGGCCGCCTTCGGGCTTAGAAACGGAAGGGCTGCTTTGGCCATGGCTGGGAAGCTGTAGGCGCTGATGTCGTGGGCAATTTTGAAACCCTCGCGGCTTAAGCCTTCTAAGAAATTCCCGGCAATGGCTTCGCGCGGGGCAAAGCCGATGCTGTGCACAAAGCCGTCAAATTGGGGCCAATGGGCTGACAAATCGGCAAAAAGTTTGTCAATTTGGGCGTCGTCACCGACATCACAGTCAAAAATCAGCGTGGAGTTAAAGTCAGCCGCAAATTCTGTAATGCGGTCTTTAAAGCGTTCGCCCACGTAGCTAAAAGCCAGTTCAGCGCCTTGTTCATGGCATGCTTTGGCAATCCCATAGGCGATAGAGCGGTTAGACAACACGCCGGTGATTAACAATTTCTTACCTGCTAAAAAGCCCATTTCAATTTCCTCAAAAAATACCTTGGTCTGAGGCAGAATTGTCGCATGCGTTTACTGGCTACCCTCCTGCTGTTTCTACTGAGCCTTCCGGCTTGGGCTGCGCATGGCTATTCGTTGTGGGGCGATCTTCAATACCCCGTAGGGTTTGGTCATTTTTCCTATGTCAACCCGCAGGCCCCCAAGGGGGGAGAGTTGCGTTTAGTTAGCAACCAACGCACCTCCACCTTTGACAAGTACAACCCCTTTACCGTCAAAGGCTCGGCCCTGGCGTATCTCAGCAGCCTGCTTTTTGATACCTTGCTTTCTGGGGCGCTTGATGAAACCGCCGCAGCCTATGGCTTGCTGGCGCAAGATGTCCAAGTCTCCGCTGACGGGATGTCTGCTACCTTTGTCATTCGAGAGACGGCCCGATTTCACAACGGCGACCCGGTGTTGGCCTTGGACGTAAAGCATAGCTTTGACACCCTTAACAGTGCTTTGGCCGCGCCAGGGTACCGAACCGCTTTGGAAGACGTTGCGGGGGCAGACGTGATCGGCTTACGCACCATTCGGTTTCGCTTTAAACACCCCAACCGAGAGTTACCGTTAACGGTGGGCGGCTTGCCTGTCTTTAGCCACCAATGGGGCAGGGTGGGTGGCATCGCAAAACCGTTTGACCAAGTCGTAATGGATATCCCCATAGGCAGCGGGCCCTACAAAATTGGCCCCGTTAATTTTGGAAAAGACATTAGCTATGTGCGCGACCCAAAGTACTGGGCCAAAGATCTTCCGGTGCGCGTGGGAAGTGCCAATTTTGACCGCATCACCGTCAAAATTTACAAAGACAACACCGCGCGACTCGAGGCCTTGAAAGCCGGCGAGTTTGATTTGATGCGGTTTTTTTCTGCGGGCGACTGGGCGCGTCGTGTGACGGGGAAAAAGTTTGATTCGGGTGAGTTGGTTAAAGCCGAATTAACCCACCGCTTGCCTACCGGTTTTCAAAGTTATGTATTGAATACCCGCCGAGCCAAACTCCAAGATGTGCGGGTGCGACAAGCTTTGGGCTTGGCGATTGACTTTGAGTGGATGAACCGCCAAATGTTTTACGGCGCTTACCAACGCGTGCAAGGACTTTTTGGCAACACCCAATGCCAAGCGCAAGGCGAGCCCGATGCCAGCGAAAAATCACTCATGGAGCCCTTGAAAGCCCATATTCCCAGCGCAGCGTGGGGGCCGATGATGACAGCCCCGCGCACCGATGGTGAAAACAGTTTGCGCAACAACTTGCGACAAGCGCAGGCCTTACTCAAAGAAGCGGGGTGGACGTACCGCGAGGGCGCTTTACGTAACGCCAAAGGCGAGCCTTTGGAGCTGGAATACCTTGACAGCAACGAAGCCGGGGCGCGGGTGGTAACCCCGTGGGCGCGAAATTTAGAAAAAATTGGCGTGAAATTGGTTTTCCGCCCCGTGGATTTCGCCTTGTACCAACAACGCTTGCAAAAATTCGAATTTGATATCACCTCGATGGCTTACCAAGGTACCCACAACCCAGGCCAAGAGTTTGCTGATTTGTTTGGCAGCAAGGCCGCAGATACCGAAGACTCAGGCAACCATACCGGGATTAAAAACCCAGCGGTCGATGCCTTGATTATCAAAATGACAGGTGCAAAAACCAAATCGGAATTGATCACTGCGTGCAAAGCCTTAGACCGGGTGATTGGCCACAGCTACCTTCTATTGCCGCAGTGGTCTGCTGCCAGCCATCGCATCGCTTACAACGCCTGGAAATTGCAGCAGCCGCCCCGCATGCCGCCTTACGCACAAGGCGAAACCTGGGCGATAGATACTTGGTGGGCTCAATAATGCTTTTGTATATCTTTAAACGCCTCGCGCTCATGGTGCCCACTTTGTTTGGTGTCTTGTTACTAACCTTCGTGGTGATTCAGTTTGTTCCAGGCGGGCCGGTAGAGCAGTATTTGGCTGAAGCCAAGTCGGGCGCGGGGGGCGGGACAGCGGAGGGCGCAGGCTTAAGT
>JBAXOC010000247.1:0-2892 GCA_037133455.1 Comamonadaceae bacterium
TCCAAAACCCGTGCCATCGTCATCAACACGCCGCACAACCCCAGCGCCACCGTATGGAGCCAAGCCGACATGCTGGCTTTGCAAGCCTTGCTCGCACCCACCAACATTTTGGTGATTAGTGACGAAGTCTATGAACACATGGTTTTTGACGGCGCCCAGCACGAGAGTGTTGCTCGCTTCCCTGGCTTGGCCGCCCGCGCGTTTATTGTTTCCAGTTTTGGCAAAACTTACCATGTGACCGGTTGGAAAGTGGGCTACGTGGCAGCACCCGCAAGCCTGATGGCAGAATTTAGAAAGGTGCACCAGTTCAATGTCTTTACGGTCAACACGCCCGTTCAGTTCGCGCTGAATGCGTACATGGTCGATCCGGAGCCTTATCTGGGCCTGTCCGCTTTTTACCAACGCAAGCGCGATCTGTTTTTAAGCGGCTTAGAAAAAACGAAATTCAAAGTTTTAAACAGCCAAGGCACATATTTTCAATGCGTCGACATCTCCGAGGTCTCGGACCTGACTGAGGCCGATTTCTGCAAGTGGCTGACCGCTGAAGTTGGCGTAGCAGCGATCCCGCTGTCAGCGTTTTATGGCAACGGATTTGACCAGCGGGTGGTGCGCTTTTGTTTTGCAAAAAAAGACGAGACCCTGCTCGCAGCGCTATCGCGCTTACAAACTTTGTAGATTTATAAATTCGTTTTCTAAAGGAATTCCCCATGAACGTTCAAATCACACAACACACATCCAACTTTTCCACCGCACCGCAAATCAGCTGTGATGACATGGCGGCAATCGCAGCCAGCGGATTTCACACGGTGATTAACAACCGCCCCGATGGAGAAGGCGGCCCGGAGCAACCCAGTTCACATGACATGGCCCAAGCCGCCCTTGCCCACGGTCTGGTTTACCACTACATCCCCGTGATCAGCGGCCAGGTGACGCAAGAACAAGTCAATGCCTTTGCCCAGGCGCTGGCCCAAGCCCCCGGCCCGGTGCTGGCGTTTTGTCGCAGCGGTACGCGCTCGACCAACATGTGGCGCATGGGCCAATAACTCAAAGCAGCTGCGACCAGGCTTTATCGAGCCGCTTGACGCTCACGGGTTGCGGTGTGCGTAACTCTTGCGCAAAAAAACTCACTCGAAGCTCTTCCAAAAGCCAGCGAAATTCGGTCATACGCTCGTCGCTAACGCCTTTGCGCTCGGCAACCAAGCGCCAATAGCGCTGCTCTTGGGGCCGTAACTCGCTAAGTCGCGCAGCATCTCGGGCGGGATCAGCCCGTATTTTTTCTAGGCGCAAAGTAATCGCTTTGAGATACCGCGTTAAGTGGTGCAAACGCTCCCACGGCGCAGCCATCAAAAACCGCTTAGGCATCAGGCGTTGTAATTGCTGCGCAGCGTCAGCACAGGCCTCCGGCGCTGTTTTAGTGTCTTTGATTTTTCGGGCGGCTGTGGCGCATTCTTGCAAAATTTGCGCAGCCAAGCGGGCGATTTCGTTGGCAATTAAGGTCAACCGACCCCGCCCTTCTTCGAGCCGACGTTTGAATGCGAATTCATCCGTGGGCAAAGGCGTTAGTAAAAATGCGCGCTCGAGCGCCAAGCCAATAATTTGCTCACGCAACTCCTCGATGGTGCCGCCAATTTGCATATAAGCCACCGCCATTTTTTGCAAATCAGGAACATTCTTCTCTAGGTATTTCAAAGGCTCTTTCAGCTGCAAAGCAAACAAGCGGCGTAAACCCGCACGGTGCTTCTCGGCGGCTAACTCAGGCTCATCAAAAACCTCCATCGTGACGGCATCAACTGCATCGATCAAGGCAGGGAAACCCACCAAGGTCTGCCCCCCCTTTTGAATTTCGAGCAACTCCGGTAACTCACCAAAGGTCCAGGCGGTATAGCGTTGTCCAACGGGGTTGATTGCCGCACTGCTTTTCGTATTGCTCGTCGTATTGTTTGCCGTTGTGCTCGCCGATTGACTTGGGATGCTATTGGGAGATGCGAGTGGCGCAGACGCATCGGTTGAAGCGGGTTCGAGTTTCCCTAGTTTCAAAGAAGCCAAAGCTTGGAATGCGCCCCGCGCTTGTTTGCCCCATTCGGCTTTAAGCGCCCCCAGATTACGGCCTTGCCCCAATTGGCGGCCGTGCTCATCGACGACCTTAAAGTTCATAAAAAAGTGGGCGCTCAGCATGTCAGCTTTGATATCCGCACGGACAATGTCGAGCGCGGTTTGATCGCGGATCAATTTAAGAAGAGCATCGACCAAACTGCCCGCGCCAAAACGTTCATCGCTCAGCATCTGTGCCCACCGACTTGCTGTTTCTGGCAAAGGCACCAAACGCGAGCGCGGGCGTTGGTGCAAGGTTTTGATCAAGGCCTGAATTTTTTCTTTGAGCATGCCTGGCACCAACCACTCGCAGCGCTCTTCACTCACTTGGTTCAAAACAAAAAGCGGGACGGTAACGGTTAAGCCATCCCAAACATCGCCAGGTTCGTGGAGGTACGTTGCCAAACAATCGACCCCGCCCAATCGCACCGTTTTGGGAAACATCGCGGTGGTGATGCCAGCGGCCTCGTGGCGCATCAACTCTTCGCGGGTGAGCATGAGGAGTTGAGGTTGTTTTTTTACTTCTTCCCGATACCACCGCTCAAAGCTGTAACCGCTGCAGACATCGGCAGGCAACTGCTGATCGTAAAAAGCAAAGATCAGTTCGTCATCCACCAAAACGTCTTGGCGTCGCGCCTTGTGCTCCAAGTCTTGCACTTGCTTAATCAGTTTGAGGTTCGTACTTAAAAAAGGCAAAGGCGTTTCCCATTGCCCATCCACCAGCGCTTCTCGGATAAAAATATCTCTGGCGCCGGGCAAATCGACCTTGCTGTAATTAACCCGCCGCCCGCTGTACACCAC
>JBAXOC010000248.1:0-2892 GCA_037133455.1 Comamonadaceae bacterium
AATGAGCGGGGCGATGCGGTTGCCCAAGCGCTGGGGAAGGTCAAACCATCCAGCGTTATTCCATGAGCGAATCAGTCCTTGCCCCCACTCCTGGGTTACCACTTGGGCGGCGCGGGCTGCAGCGGCTTTTGGCATCACGCCAAGCGAGTTGCCATCAAGGTAGATCACGCCTTCAGGAATCGAAAACAGCGATTTGAGCGAACGCAGGGGGTCTGCCGCGTCGCGCAGCTGGCAGTCTTTGAAAGTGATCATGGAAGAAGTTTTGTGTGTGGCTTAGTCTTGCCGCCCCAGCAACAAATATTCCATCAACGCTTTTTGGACATGCATGCGGTTTTCTGCTTCGTCCCAGACCACACTTTGTGGGCCATCAATCACTTCGGCCTCGACTTCTTCTCCACGGTGGGCAGGAAGGCAGTGCATAAACAGCGCATCCGGGGCGGCTGCCGCCATCATGTTGCGGTCAACGCACCATGATG
Source organism: Comamonadaceae bacterium (assembly GCA_037133455.1). Taxonomy (GTDB): domain Bacteria; phylum Pseudomonadota; class Gammaproteobacteria; order Burkholderiales; family Burkholderiaceae_C; genus Allorhodoferax. The sequence goes on from JBAXOC010000248.1 coordinate 477, forward strand.
CAAACGCGGTGCGGCGGGCTTCGTTTTCTGCTTCAAAGCCCATGCTAGTCCACACATCGGTAGTGACCAAATCAGCGCCAGCGCAGGCTTTCAGGGGGTCGGCAAACGTTTTGTAGCTTCCGGTCGCGATGGACGGCGCGGCAGCAGCAGTGACTTCATTGACCTCGTAGCCACTGGGCGTGCTGACATGCAGATGAAACCCTAACAAAGCGGCGGCTTGCAGCCAGGTGTTGGCCATGTTGTTGCCGTCACCGACCCAAGCGACGGTTTTCCCTTGGATCGAGCCACGGTGCTCAATGAAGGTAAAGATGTCAGCCAAGATTTGGCAGGGGTGAAATTCGTTGGTCAGCCCATTGATCACCGGGACCCGCGAGACCGCCGCAAAGCGTTCGATCTTGGTTTGCTCAAACGTGCGAATCATCACGATGTCAGTCATGCGGCTGATGACCTTGGCGCTGTCTTCGATCGGCTCGGCCCGACCCAATTGGCTGTCTCCTGTCGTGAGGTGCACCACGCTGCCGCCGAGTTGGTACATGCCTGCTTCAAAACTCACGCGGGTGCGGGTCGAGGCCTTCTCAAAAATCATGGCCAAAGTGCGGTCGCTTAGGGTGTGGTGCTTCTCATACGCCTTGAATTTTTTCTTAATCAGTGCCGCCCGCGCGAATACATAGGCGTACTCGTCTGCGCTCAGGTCTTTGAATTGCAAATAGTGTTTCATGGCGCAAGAAATTTTTGAATCAAGGGGCACAAAATCGAAATGATTTCATCGGCCTCAGCCGTTGTCAAAATCAGCGAAGGCACAAGGCGAACCACGTTGTCGGCCGTCACGCTAATGAGCAAGCCGTTGTCGGCACACTGTTGTGTCAAAGCGCTGCAAGGCTTCGATAACTCAATGCCCAACATCAACCCTTGGCCGCGAATCTCTTTGACACTGCCGTTGGCAACTTCAGATTTCAAAGCCGCTTCTAAACCGGCTTTGAGGTGAGTGCCGACTTTTTCAGCGTTGGCTAAAACGCCGTCACGTTCCATGATGCGAATGGTCTCCACGCCAGCGCGCATCGCCAAGGGGTTTCCCCCAAACGTAGTTCCATGGTTGCCGGGCGCAAAAATATGGGCCGCTTTGGGACCCGCGACCACCGCGCCTATCGGTACGCCCGAGCCCAAACCTTTGGCGAGCGGCATGACGTCAGGCAAGATACCCGCCCATTGGTGGGCAAACCATTTGCCAGTGCGGCCCATGCCGCACTGCACCTCGTCAATCATCAAGAGCCAGTCACGCTCGTCACACAGTTTGCGGACATCGCGGAGGTAGTCCAAGTGCATGGGGTTGACGCCGCCTTCGCCTTGAATGGCTTCAAAAAACACTGCGACCACATTCGGATTGTCTTGCGTGGCTTTTTTGAGTGCGTCGATATTGTTAGCAGGAACCCGAACAAAACCTTCAACCAAAGGACCAAACCCTGCTTGGACTTTCGGGTTGCCTGTCGCGCTCAGGGTGGCGATGCTGCGGCCGTGAAAAGCTTTCTCATAAACTACGACTTCGGGGCGCTCAATGCCTTTATCGTGCCCAAATTTTCGCGCCATTTTGAGCGCTGCTTCATTGGCTTCCAAACCGGTTGAGCAGAAAAATACATTTGTGAGTCCGGAGAGCTCGACCAGCTTGGCCGCGAGCGTTTCTTGCAAGGTGACGTGGTAATAGTTCGAGGTGTGAATGAGCTTGGTGAGTTGATCTTGCAAGGCAGCGACCAGGTCGGCGTGGTTGTGCCCCAAGGTGTTGACGGCAATACCGCCTAAAGCGTCGAGGTAGGACTTTCCATTGACGTCCCACACGCGGCAGCCCTGGCCATGCGACATCGCGATGGGCAAGCGTGCGTAAGTGTTCATCACATGGGGTGATGCAGCAGCGGGGGCGTTCATGGGCAAAATCTCCGTGGGGGTAAGCAATCCAGCACAGGCCGAACCGCGAGAATCGGTGATTTTAGGGCCAGTGGGTCGTTCCATGGCGAGTGTCATCGGGTTGACCACTGAGCGAGTAAAATCGTGGTGCGCTGCAGCAAACAAATAGAGTTCTCCGCGGGCTTGTAGCGCCACCTCTTTTCTTCATGCCAACACCACCTTCCAAAGAAATTTACATCCTGGGGCTCACGCTTGCCGGGCGTGCTTTTCGCCCCAGCGATTGGGCGGAGCGGTTGGCCGGCGTGATGAGCCAGTTTCGACCCGGCGGCCCCCAGCCGGGAAGCCATTTGGGCTATTCCCCTTGGTGTGTGCCTAGTTCGGTAGGGGAAACCAAATGCGTCATCGTTCACCCAGATTTGCGTGACAGCGAGGTGATGGCATGGGACTTTTGCATGAACTTTGCGCGTGATAACGGCTTACAAACCAGCGAAGGCCTTCGCTGGTTTGTAAGCCGTTATCA
>JBAXOC010000249.1:0-2882 GCA_037133455.1 Comamonadaceae bacterium
ACAGTAGCCAACATCGCGCAGGTGCGTTGCGCCGGCACACCCCATCCGGAAAAAAGTGCGTAAGACGTTGCCAATAACAAACCGCCTACAAGCGCTGCGCTTGGGGCCGGGAGCAGATGACACAAGCGCGAAGAATGCCGCCAAAGCGCACCCACACACACCATGGCCAACCACGCAAACATCGTGATGTGTAAACCGGAAATACTCACCAAGTGGGTCACGCCCGTAGCACGAAAAATATCCCAATCCGCGCGGTCAATCGCACCTTGGTCGCCAATCACCAAAGCTGCAATCATTCCCGCAGCCTGCGGGTTAAGCACTTGCAACTCAATGCGCTCGCGCAGCGCTTGGCGCAACCGCGCAACGGGGTAAAGCCACGTTTGGGCCACACGGTGGGGCCGAACCTCTTTGGCACCCGCACGCACATAACCCGTGGCTTGAACCCCTTGCTCCCACAACCACAACTCATAATCAAACCCATGCGGGTTGCTGCTGCCGTGCGGCGCTTTCACCCGCACCGTCAATTCCCAACGCTCACCGGGTCGCACCGGTTGCGGCTGGTATTGAAGCTCCCACGCAGAAGCATCTGCGCCTGCGGGCGCCATCCCGTTGTACCAACCCACATCCATCCGCTTCGGAAAAGCAACCGGGACGCCGCTGCCCAAGCGGGCCGACTCCACGCGCAGCCTGAAACGCAGGCCGGCCGCATTACGCTGAGGCAACTCGGCCACGACGCCCGTGATACGCAGATCTTGGCCCTCTAAAGCCGGATTCAAACGCTCAGAGTCAAACGCTACAGCGCGTAGGCCCGTTAAAGAAAACGCTACCAAACCCAACACCATCGCCCAAATGAAAGCGCCCATCCATCGCTCTTTCCAGCGCGCTGGGCGTCGATTTCGGTTGCGTATCATTTCCAAGAGCCCGAGTGCGATAGCACCTAAGCCCACTGCGCCATAGATAAGCGCCGTCCACAGCGCCTCCTGCTGTAACTGCAAGGCCGTTCCCGCCAACCACGCCCAAGCTGCGCCCATAGCAAAGCGGGCCCATGACAAAGGCGGTGAACTGATGTGTGACATGGCTTGATCTTATCGACAGAACACTAACCCCGTTGCTCGCAATCAGCCTAGTTTTTAATTCTTTCATGACTACAATGATCTGAAAAAATTAAAGCAAAAAATAACCGCCAACACCGTATTGACGTGTAAATGGGAGTTGACATGAAAAATCGAATCATCCACGTCAAGGGGGCAGAAGTCACCATAGCCACGCGCTTTGATCAAGACTACATCTCGCTTACCGACATGGTCAGGAGCTTTGACGGCGGCAGTGCTCTGATTGAGCAATGGCTTAAGAACAAAGACACCGTTTTGTTCTTGGGTGTGTGGGAGCAGCTCAATAACCCCGGATTTAATTCCCTCGAATTCGAGGGAATTAAAAATGAAGCTGGGCGTAACAGCTTCTTCCTATCGACTAAGCGATGGATAGAGGCAACCGACGCCATCGGTCTGCATGCCAAGGCTGGACGGTACGGCGGAACCTACGCCCACAAAGACATCGCTTTCGAATTCGGCTCATGGCTAAGCCCAGAATTCAAGCTCTACCTTATCAAGGAGTTCCAACGCCTCAAGGATGAAGAATCCCGCGCCAACTCGTTGGAGTGGAGTTTTCAGCGCACCTTGGCGAAAGTCAATTACAAAATTCACACCGATGCCATTAAGGAGCGGCTTATTCCGCCGCTCCTTACATCGACCCAAACCAGCATCATTTACGCCAGTGAAGCCGACTTACTCAATGTCGCCCTTTTCGGCCTCACGGCGGCTCAGTGGCGGCAAGTCAACACAACCGAGACCGACAACATGCGAGATGCGGCTTCCCTTGAGCAGCTGGTGGTGTTGTCAAACCTTGAAAGCATCAATGCGGTTTTGATTCATCAAGGGTTGGCCGCACCTGAGCGGCTGGTGCAGTTGAACGCCATCGCCATCACGCAGATGCGTTCGCTGGTTGGTTTGGATTCGCTCAAAAAGTTGAATCATTCGGGCGTACAAAAAAGGATTGGGTAATGGAAAGTACATATCTATTTCGGTGAAAATACACCCAATACTTTCTAAGCCCATTTCTTTTTTTTATTTCGGACCCGCCATGAACATTTACACCCAACTGGAAAAACTCAATATCACTTTGCCCCCTGTGGCTATCCCAGCTGCCGCCTACGTGCCTTTTGTGCAAACCGGGAATTTGGTTTTTATAAGCGGTCACATCGCTAAAAAAGACGGGCAAGTGTGGGTGGGTCAATTAGGTAACAGCATGCAAACGGCCGAGGGCAAGTTGGCCGCCCGTGCGATTGCAGTGGACTTAATGGGAACCTTGCATGCCGCTGTTGGCGACCTGAACCGCGTGAAGCGGATTGTGAAACTTATGTCCTTGGTGAACTCGACTGGCAGCTTCACGGAACACCATTTGGTCACCAACGGCGCCAGTGAATTAATCGGCGAAGTATTTGGAGAAAAAGGCGCACACGCCCGCAGTGCGTTTGGCGTAGCGCAAATTCCAATGGGTGCGTGTGTCGAAATCGAAATGATTGCCGAGCTGGCCGACTGAATTCAAACCGACTGAATTTAAGCTACCAAGAAGTTCGTCCCATAAAGATCACAGGCGGGTTATCGATCACCGACTTGAATATTTGCAAACCTTTTTCAAGCAGCTCGATGTTGGCCGGTGCGTTGAGACTGATGCGAACGGATTGGGGAGCGGGTGAACGACCGACCCCAAAGTGGTCTGCGGTTCGCACCAACACGCCCGCTTGACGCAATGCGCCCGCAAACTGCCCGGCCCGCCAAGGCTCGGGCAAGGGTACCCAAATCAAAGGGAATTCAGGGTCGGTC
>JBAXOC010000250.1:0-2877 GCA_037133455.1 Comamonadaceae bacterium
CCGCACGTCAACAGCAAATTCTTTCACTCATTCAAAGTGCCATCTCCCGAACCGGTGCGCCGCCTACCCGCGCTGAAATCGCCACGGAGCTCGGTTTTAAATCAGCCAACGCCGCCGAGGAACATCTCCAAGCCCTCGCTCGAAAAGGGGTCATCGAGCTCGTCAGCGGAACCTCCCGCGGCATTCGCCTGTTAGGCGACGCACTACGCAGCTTACAGGCCTCCCGGTCAAAACAATTTGACTTGCCTATGCCTGGACTTGCCCAACTGGCCTTGCCCTTGATTGGCCGTGTCGCAGCCGGCTCGCCTATCTTGGCCCAAGAGCATGTCGACCAAACCTATTACGTAGAAAACAGCTTATTCCAACGCCAACCCGACTATTTACTCAAAGTACGCGGCATGTCCATGCGCGATGCAGGAATCATGGACGGCGATTTACTGGCAGTTCAATCCACCAAAGAAGCCAAAAACGGACAAATTATCGTGGCGCGTATTGGCGAAGAAGTCACTGTCAAACGCTTTCGCAGAAATAAGGAAGTGATTGAGCTGCATCCTGAAAACCCCGATTTCCAAACCATCATCGTTGAACCCGGCGAACCCTTTGAGATCGAAGGCCTTGCCGTCGGCCTCATCCGCAACACCATGTTGATGTAATTTTGCTGACCTATTTTCTCAAATATCGAAAGTTTAAAATGAAATTCCCCACTTATCCCAGCGCCAACACGAACCAACGCAGCCCCTTTCACCAACAAAGAAAAGCGCTACGGATTGTCCGCGTGGTTGAAGCCGGTCAAGCCCGCAGCAGCGTCGGCCGAATGATCATCTCCGGCTGCATTACCGACATCTGCGCTGAATTAGACCGCTTAGCACAACGCGAATCTGCAATGGCATAAAAACAGGGCTTGCCCTGCGGCAAAATTCCAATAGGAACGGGCACAATCCGTTCTATGAATATTGTGATTCTTGACGACTACCAAGACGCTGTTCGCAAACTAAATTGCGCCAGCAAACTTGACGCCTTTCAGGCAAAGGTTTACACCAATACCGTCAAAGGACTGGGCCAACTCACTGTGCGACTCAAAGACGCCGAAGTGATTGTTCTCAACCGCGAGAGAACCCCTATTTCGAGACAATTGGTTGAGAAACTCCCCAAACTTCGGCTCATCGCACAAACCGGCTCGGTCGGCTCCCACGTTGATGTAGACGCCTGTACCGAGCACGGCATTGCTGTAGCAGAGGGAAAAAGCTCTCCCCTTGCAGCAGCCGAACTCACATGGGCGCTCATCATGGCCGCGATGCGCCGATTGCCCCAGTACATCGGCAATTTAAAACACGGCGCTTGGCAACAATCAGGATTAAAAGTGGGAACCATGCCGCCTAACTTTGGTTTAGGCACTCAACTGGCAGGAAAAACACTTGGTATTTGGGGTTACGGGCGCATTGGCCAATTGGTGGGGGCTTATGGCAAAGCCTTTGGAATGCAAACCGTGGTTTGGGGAAGTGCCGCATCAAGAGAAAAAGCCCTCACAGACGGACATCTTTGCGCCTCCCACCAAGCTGCGTTTTTTGAACAATGCGATGTGTTGTCCTTGCATTTACGGCTTACCGATGCGACCAAGGGCATCGTCAAAAACTCCGACCTCTCGGCAATGAAAACCACTTCTTTGTTGGTCAACACCTCACGCGCGGAGCTCATTGAGCCAGACGCTTTGATCAGCGGATTGAACCGCGGACGCCCCGGTCTCGCCGCGGTGGACGTCTATGAAGTAGAACCCATCATGCAAGGTCAAGCCCTGTTGCGTTTAGAAAACTGTATCTGTACGCCCCATATCGGCTATGTGGAGCAAGAACATTACGAGCTTCTCTTTGGCGCCGCATTTGACAACGTTGTGCGCTTTATCCAAGGTATCCCGACCAATATTGTGAATCCCGGCGCACTGCAAAATCACCGCTGACTTACCTAGAGCGTAACGACTAGCTAGCGTCTGAGGGCTTGCCTAGACACGAAGGTGACAAAACCCACCCCCGCAATGTAACAAGGAGGTCACAATGTACCAACCCTCATTGAGAACCGCCGTAGCCAAGTTTCCCCATGGATGAACCCATTCTTACAATTGAAGAACGCACTGCGATCAACGCGGGGCGCTGGTTTTCAACACTCTCGCCGTCTTTAAAACACGACATCCTTCGCTGCGCCTACGTCAAACGACACAACGATGGTGACCTCATCGCAGCGCGGGGCGAACCGCCCGAAGAATGGGTAGCCTGCGCCAAAGGGGCGATACGGGTTAGCTCCACTTCTATTTCAGGCAAACAAATCACCTTGACCTATGTCGAGCCAGGCATTTGGTTTGGCGATGTCTCTATTTTTGATGGCGACCGGCGCACCCACGACGCCTATGCCCACGGCGAAAGCACGACCTTGTGCGTTGCCAAAGCAGATTTCAAAAAAATCCTCACCAACCATGTCGAACTCTACGAAGCCCTCCTTCGGCTTCATGCCCGGCGCATTCGCCAACTCTACGGTTTGGTTGAAGACCTCAACACCCTGCCCCTTCGCGCCCGCTTAGCAAAACAACTTTTGCATTTGGTGCGCAGTTATGGCGTTCCTTCTTTAAGCGACGGCAGTGAGGTTCGCATCGGCTTGCAACTGGCGCAAGAAGAACTCGCCCAGTTGCTTGGCGCTTCCCGCCAACGGGTCAACCAAGAGCTCAAATCGATGGAGCGCGAAGACACCATTCGCATTGAGCCCGGTGGCCTGGTGGTTCGAGACCGGGTTGCGCTCATGCGAATCGCTGACGCTGATATCTAAATTTTTTCAATTGGCACTTCCCAACACAAACCCCACACCATGAGCGACTTTGACCATTTTGTAGGT
>JBAXOC010000251.1:0-2874 GCA_037133455.1 Comamonadaceae bacterium
AGCGGTCGGCGGGAAGTGATTGAACTCCTGCGCCAACGCTCGCGGCCTTACCTTTTTTCCAACACGGTCGCGCCCATGATTGTGGGCGCCTCGATTGCGGTATTGGATTTACTCGAGCAATCGACTGCGCTTCGCGATACCTTGGCTGACAACACCCGCTATTTTCGCGAAGCCATCGCACAAAGCGGTTTCTCTATCAAACCGGGGGAGCATCCGATTGTTCCGATCATGGTATTTGACGCCGTTCTGGCCCAGCAACTCGCTGCGCGCTTGCTAGAACTGGGGGTGTATGTCGTCGGGTTTTTCTTTCCCGTGGTTCCCAAAGGGCAGGCCCGTATCCGAGTTCAGATGAGCGCAGCACACACCCGCGCTGATTTGGAATTTGCAGTCGCAGCCTTTGCCAAAGCGGGCCGCGAACTCGGGATCATTCAATAAATAAACATATGAACACACCAAAAATTTTGATCATCGGTGCCAACGGACAAATTGGCTCAGAACTGACCCAGGCTTTGGCGCAGCGTTATGGTGCGCAATCGGTCATTACCAGCGACATTGCTGCACAAGGCCGCGCTGAAAATATGGCGCTTGGCGTTCGCCACTTGGCCCTGGATGCCACCGATGGTGATGCGATCAAAGCAGCCGTCGAAGCGCACGGTGTAACCCAGATTTATCTCTTGGCGGCCGCGCTCTCGGCCCGTGGCGAACAGCACCCCAGCTGGGCCTGGGATCTCAACATGAAGAGCTTGCTCCATGTTTTGGAATTGGCTCGCACGCACAGCTTGCGGGTTTTTTGGCCGAGTTCTATTGCCGCTTTTGGCCCCAATAGCCCAAAAAGCATGACACCCCAACGCTGCGTGATGGACCCCACCAGCGTCTATGGAATTTCTAAGTTGGCCGGCGAGGGTTGGTGCGCGTGGTACCACCGCAACCACGGCGTCGATGTTCGCAGCCTGCGCTACCCGGGCCTCATCAGCTGGAAAACGCCGCCAGGCGGCGGCACCACCGACTACGCCGTTGAGATTTTTCACGCCGCACTTTTACACGGCCACTACACCAGTTTTTTAAGCGCTAATACCGCGCTACCCATGATGTACATGCCTGACGCAATTCGCGCTACGCTGGAGCTGATGGACGCGCCATCGTCGTCCGTCCATGAACGCAGTTCGTACAACTTGGCGGGCCCGAGTTTTACGCCAGCGCAGATCGCAGCGGTGATTCGCCGTCACATCCCTGATTTCACCATCGACTACGCCCCCGACTTTCGGCAAGCCATCGCTGACAGCTGGCCCCAATCGATCGACGACACCGTGGCACAAAAGGATTGGGGCTGGAAGGCCGCGTTTGATTTGGATGCCATGGTCAATGACATGCTGACCCACCTGCGCCCGCGCATCGCCCAAGACGCCGAGCGCTTGGCGGCATAAACAAGCACATCGTCTACTTATTTAAAGGTTTGCACATTTCAAATTTGGTAATGTGCAAAAGCCTTGGCAACCTTCCCATTCGCATTGAAAAAGAAAACTTCTGTGGACAGACGATCACGCGCTCCCTTGTAGTAAAGCGCTATGCTTTGAATGCCCACCATGATGGAAATCAATTCAAACTGTAAATCGGGTATCAGTTGCAGAGCATTGCTCCAATAGGCTCTTACCGCTGACTTGCCTCGAAGGATTCCAGTTGGATCCGCCTGAAGTTGAACAATCACAGGCGACGACATTTCAAAATCATCGTCGTAATGCGACAAAATTTCATCTAAGTCATGCGCATTCCAGGCGGCTATCCATTCAGCCGCAAAGCGCTCAGCGAAATTTTTATCAATCATTTATTTCTCCCCTTTTAAGCAATGATTGAAACTCATCTAGTCTGCAGTTGAATCACAATCTTGACCGCTTCACTCACAGCATCCGAATCGAGAGTAAGAGGGATGTGTCCAACACCTGGCAGCAAAGTCACAGGCCAATCTTTTCCTTCATCACGGAAGATTGCTTCAAGCTTTTCTGTTTGAAACAATTCATCACCTGTGCCCGCCAAAACTGCACACGGCTGATGGATATTTCGAATAGATGCCTTGTACTCCATGGGCAACCTAAAGTTGGTCGCCAAAGCAAATGAGTACTCTGGTGTGAGCATCTTTTTCGCTTTGTCGTCTAAGGCAAAACTTGTCACAGGCAAATCGTTGAAAGCTGTGAAGCCCAATCTGTTAAGGATGGTTATTGCAATAACCCTAGGTATACCGATATTCACCCACCCGTCAGTTGGGCGCGCATTAGGCGCGTTTTGATGAATGAATGGAGACAATAAAAGGTAACTCTGAAATAGCTCCTGGCGATTACTTGCAGCAAAGCGCAGTGCAAAACCGCCACCTGAAGAAAATCCAACGAGGGTGCTGGGATTTTTAAGTGGAATAGCTTGGGTGAAAGCCTCTAGATCGTCCTCTAGCTGACCAACGTACTTGATGGTTCCTTTTTGACCTGAAGCACCATGCCCCCTGACATCCAATGCATATGCTGAGAAACCTGCACTAGCAAATGCTTTAGCGAGAACATGCAAACTGTTACTACTGGCTGATGAGCCGTGAATCAGGACCACGCTTCCCCTCGGTGACACATCTGTTGGTTCGTAATGGCGATATGCAAGCATGACACCATCTTTTGCAGCGTAGTTTTTCAGCGCAGGCAGGTCTGAGAAATCTACCGAGCTAAAGGGCTTATTGATGCTTGGCATCGCTGGCAGGGGTGCTGGCCCACCAAAAATAATGGCAAGCCCGAGAACCAGCACAATAAACGAGACAGCTATGGCTATGAATTTCATTTTTTATTTGCAAAATAAGCGAGTAGTTTACATACGCATCGCCCAAGCCGCCGAGCGCTTGGC
>JBAXOC010000252.1:0-2865 GCA_037133455.1 Comamonadaceae bacterium
GAACACCCATTTGCACGTCAGCTTTGACGTCGATTTTTTAGACCCCGACATCGCTCCCGGCGTGGGCACCACGGTACGCGGCGGCCCCACCTACCGCGAAGCACAGCTCTGCATGGAGATGATCGCCGATACCGGGCGGCTGGCGTCGCTGGACGTGATGGAGCTCAACCCCGCCTTGGATGAGCGCAACCGCACGGCCGAAGTCGCCGTCGATTTAATCGCCTCGCTCTTTGGCAAGAGCACCCTGATGCGCAAATCTTCGCATTTGCCTTCGTCTGTTTAGACAACGTAGCCGCGGCGCGGCCTCAGCCAGGGCCGATCCGCCAGCTCTGCCGCAAGGGACTGCGCAAGGGGTCCCAGGGGTTGCGGCAAGCGCCCGTGACCGCGTTGTTCGTGGTGCCACCTAAAGCCAGTTCGTGCAGGTTGGTTTAACAAGAACCGTTGGCTTTACAGCCGAACTATTTATATTTCCAGTTCCATGTCGCTGAGCTTGCGCATATCTGCAATGGAGTGTCCAGCGTCTAGAACGGTAATTGCATCTGCATAGCGCTTGTCAAGCGCGATATCTTTCGACGTGTAGGTGTGGGTAGCGTAGACCTGAGCGCCAAGCGCTGGGTCGCGTGCACTCATGCTCACCATCAGTAGCACCTCGGATGCGTTGAGCGCGATAAGGTCAGCGGTACGCAAATGGGCCAGAGGACTGTCTTCTGTAATCTCGTGCATAACGGTCCACGTCAGCGCAAAAAATGGCATTTCGGAGCGTATCAACTTTAAATCAACCAAGCTACGATAAAACTGACCGTTCTCCGCTGTGGCGTTTACCAAGGTTGCAACCCGGAGTGTTGCTTCGCTTAGTGCATTCATGCGACCGTTACCCACCCTAATCATTAAACGGCAAGCGCCATCCTTGCGCGAGACCACTGCATGACTGGCAAACAAGAGTTTCGCTTTGGGTTTGGAAAAGCGAACAAATACCAGGCCGGTCATGGTTGCGGTCAGCAACATACCAACAAATATTTCAACGCAGGAGACAACGTGGCTGTAAAGCGTTACCGGGGCCATATTGCCGTAACCCACCGTGGCCAACGTTTCAATGCTGAAAAAGAATGCGTCGATCAGCGACCCGGGCGGCAAGTTAACAACCGAACCAGGCACTGCAAAATACAACACTGCAAAAAATAAATTGATAAAAAAATACAGCACCAGCAGCCCTAAAAAAAACTGCGGCCAAGTGATCGATAGTGCTAAGTGGTAGGGATCTCGCAAATCGAATTCTCTGACACCAATTTTTTCTAGTCTTACGCCAAGACCGCCGGAGCTTCCCGACAGAATCTGCTTGGCAATGTTCTTGTTGTATTTGTTCTTCATAGTTACTTTACTCTGCTGGTCGTTATTTTTATCTATGTCCCGAGCCTAATGCGTCGGTCAGCTTGAATGCACTCCAAAGAGCCAAAATGCCGAAAATCGCGGTACCAAAAGCCTGTCCGGCCATCACTTCAATAGGGCCGTAGTGCGCCCCCCACCAGGCAAACGGAATAGTGCCCAACGTAGCGCGGGCCCAGTTAAATCCGGAAGACCATAGTGGCTTACCCAGGTTGTTGAAGGCCGCATTCGCCACAAAAAGAGCGCCCGCAAAAAAGAAACTGGCTGCCATCCAAGTGCAAAAAACATGCACCATACCGGCTGATACGCCTTCGAGCGAGAACGCCCGCACCAACATGCCCTGCATCAGCCCGAGAAGTAGCCAAGCGGCCCCCACTGCAACGACCATGAACCACAGGCTTGCCCGCAAGCCTTCGCGAACACGGCCGTATTGCTTTGCGCCCAAATTTTGGGAGAGGATGGGGCCTACCGCGCCGCTGAGTGAGTAAATCAAACCAAATGCCACGGGTGTGACGCGGTCAATGGTGACTTGTCCTGCTACAGCAGACGCACCGAACTGCGCCACGCTGTGGGTAACAAATGCGGCCCCCACGGGCGTTGCAAGGTTAGTCAATACAGCAGGTCCGGAGACCCTTGCCAGAGCGCGTGCGTCAGCGGCCATCCGATGGAGTTCTAAAGGCGCTAACAACTTATGAACACGCCACACGCCGTGTAAGCCGATGCTTAAAAGCACACAACGTGAAATCACAGAAACCACGGCAGCACCGTCCAAACCCAAATTGAACCCAAAAATAAATAAGGGGTCTAACAAGGCGGTGGCGGCGGCAGCTCCGAGCGTTACTACCATTGAGCGGCGTGCATCTCCCAAAGACCGCAGCAATGCGGAACTTGCCATCCCAATGGCCAACAACGGAAGCGAAGGCATGGTCACAGTCAGGTAGCGCTGGGCCAGATGCGCAACTTCACCAGAGGCGCCCAGTGTGGTCAGTAGCGGATGCAAAAACATCACCGTACCCAAACCAAGTACAGCAGCAATACCCCCCGTAAGCAGCAGACTGTGGGTCGCCATGCGGCGTGCGTCCGGCAAGCGACCAGCACCAATGGCCCGCGAAACTGACGCGGTGATGCCGATCATCAAACCGATACAAATAGAAGTGTGAAAAAAGCTCACCACGCCAGCAAAACCTATAGCGGCGGTGACTGCCTTCTCACCCAGCAACGAGATGTAAAAGAGGTTGATCAAATCGACTGCAAACACTGCTACCAGACCAACTGCACCGGTACCGGCCATCACAATCACATGGCGCAATAATGAGCCGCTTAAAAAGCGAGCAGGCGGCTCGATAGCCGCATTGGGCGAAGATTCGCCAAAAGAATTTTGTGTGGACATGAAGGACAGCGGCACCAAGCCACGGCTGCAGACCGTGTGCATTTACTACCGCAGAGAATGAAGTGCTGACATTTTACCAAGCAATAAACTCC
>JBAXOC010000253.1:0-2848 GCA_037133455.1 Comamonadaceae bacterium
GTGTGGTGGGCGTAAAAATTCCACCTTGATAGCCATGCCCGAGGGTGCACTTGCAACGTGGATGGTGGTGGGCGATCCGCCCGATGAAGAAGAAGATGCAAGCGGTGCGCCTTTTGCAGGGGAGGCGGGATTGCTTCTGGACAACATGCTCAAAGCCGTTGGCGCTGTGCGCATGGGTGCAGGTAAAGAGGGTGGCGAGCAGCGGTCCCAAGCCTTGGTAACCAACATCACCAAATGCCGCCCGCCCCAAGGGCGCGTTCCCCAAGCGGCTGAATTGGCGCAGTGCGCCGCTTACCTGCAGCGTGAAATTGCATTGACTCAACCAAAACTCATATTGGTGATGGGCCGTTTTGCCAGCCAAGTATTGTTAGCCGAACACCCAGACGCGTTGGCTTTGCCTTTGGGCAAGCAGCGTGGTGTGGTGTACCAATACCAAGGCATCGCGGTGGTCGTGACTTACGCGCCCAAGGCTTTGCTTCGTAGCGGCGCAGACAAAGCCAAAGCCTGGGCTGATTTGTGTCTCGCTATGGCAGAGTTGGACAGGGCGCAGCTTAATTAAGCCCTAGAGTAATTTTTGCAGGTACCGCCCGGTAAAACTCTCCGGGTTGGCAGCAATGTCTTCAGGCGTTCCAACGCCCACCACCATTCCTCCGCCTGAGCCGCCTTCAGGGCCCATGTCAATGACCCAGTCTGCGGTTTTAATGACATCCAAGTTGTGTTCGATGATGACTATGGTGTTACCCGCGTCGCGCAATTGGTGCAACACTTTAAGTAGCAAGGCAATGTCTGCAAAGTGCAGCCCTGTGGTGGGCTCATCTAAAACATACAGCGTGCGTCCGGTATCGCGTTTACTGAGTTCAAGCGCGAGTTTGATGCGCTGGGCCTCGCCGCCTGAGAGCGTGGTGGCTGATTGGCCCAGACGGATATAAGACAAGCCAACATCAAGCAGCGTTTGTAATTTGCGCGCGATGGTAGGAACCGCTTTAAAGAAATCAAACGCCGCCTCGACCGTGAGATCCAAAATTTGCGCAATGTTTTTGCCCTTGTAGAGAACCTCCAAGGTCTCGCGGTTGTAGCGCTGTCCGGCGCACACATCGCACGGCACATACACATCGGGTAAAAAGTGCATCTCCACTTTCACCATGCCGTCGCCTTGGCAGGCTTCACACCGCCCACCGCCGCTGCCCGCTGGGACATTGAAACTAAACCGCCCTGCGCCGTAGCCGCGCTCGCGCGCTGTAGGCACCTCTGCCATCAGATCGCGAATCGGGGTGAAGAGGCCGGTGTAGGTCGCGGGGTTGGAGCGTGGCGTGCGACCAATGGGCGACTGGTCCACATTAATCACCTTATCAAAATGCTCAATGCCTTCAATCGATTCATGGGCTGCGGGTTCGTCTTGGGCGCGGTGGATTGTTTGCGCGGCAGCGGCGTACAGCGTGTCGTTAACCAAGGTTGATTTTCCTGAGCCCGATACGCCTGTGACACAGGTGAGTAAACCCACCGGAAACTCCACGCTCACGTTTTGAAGGTTGTGGCCGCTTGCGCCAATGACGCGCAAAGCTTGCAAGTCACCTAAGGTTTCGCGGTGGCGGGCTTCCCGCTGGGCACGTCGCTCGGCTGCGGGGCTGGGTGCAAAGCGAGACGGGTGTTTGGCTTGGTAGGCTTTAGCAGTAACGGTAGGCAGCCAGGCGCGCCGTTGGGTGGGAACGTCAATTTTTAACGTTCCGGCTAAATATTGGCCAGTTAAAGATTTTGGGTTGGCTTTGACTTGGTCAAACGTGCCTTGGGCAATCACCTGGCCGCCGTGAATTCCGGCGCCTGGCCCCATGTCAATCACATGGTCGGCCGCACGCATCATGTCTTCATCGTGTTCAACGACCAATACGCTGTTGCCAATATCGCGCAGGTGTTTCAAGGTACCAATAAGCCGGTCGTTATCACGCTGGTGCAGTCCGATGCTGGGCTCGTCAAGAACGTACATCACGCCTGTTAAGCCCGAGCCGATTTGACTGGCCAATCGAATCCGCTGCGACTCGCCCCCGCTGAGCGTTTCTGCGCTGCGGTCCAAGCTCAAATAATTCAAGCCCACATCGTTTAAAAATTTCAAGCGTAGACCGATTTCTCTCACCACCTTGGCTGCAATCTCGCCTTTGGCGCCGTGCATGGTGAGCGTACTGAAATACGCAAACGCATCGCGCAGTGTGCTGTGGCTGATCTCAAAAATAACGCGGGCTTGCGAGCCCTCACCAATTTTGACGTTGCGGGCTTCTCGGCGCAGTCTAGAGCCGTGACACTCGGTACACGCTTGGGAGCTGCGCATTCGGGCGAGGTCTTCCCGAACCAGAGCTGAATCGGTCTCGCGGTAACGCCGCTCTATGTTGGGAATGATGCCTTCAAAAGGGTGTTTTTTAGTCAGCTTTTTACCCTGCGAAGCGCCAGAATCCACCGTGTAACTAAACTTGATATCTTCAGTTCCCGAGCCGTACAAAATAGCGTTTTGTACCGATGCATCCAACGACTCAAAAGGCGCGTCAATGTCAAAGCGGTAATGCTTGGCTAGGCTTTCCAGCATAGAAAAGTAATACGCGTTGCGACGGTCCCAGCCCTTGATGGCGCCGCTGGCTAAGCTCAGCGATGGAAACGCCACCACGCGGGTCACATCAAAAACATCTTGGTGACCCAAACCATCACAACTCGGGCACGCGCCCACTGGCGAGTTAAAAGAAAACAGCCGTGGCTCAAGTTCGCTAATCGAGTAGCTGCACACGGGACACGCAAACTTAGCGTTAAACAAATGCTCAACAAGCGCGCCTTCAGCGCCTGCATTGTCCATCTCTAAGGCAATCGC
>JBAXOC010000254.1:0-2844 GCA_037133455.1 Comamonadaceae bacterium
AATGAACGCGATGTCTCTGGGATCAGCGGTGTGGAATGGGATGCGGTTGAATTGCCAAGCCAGTTCATGGAAAATTTTTGCTGGGAATGGAATGTACTCAAACACATGACCGCCCACGTCGATACGGGCGAAGCGTTGCCCCGGGCTCTGTTTGACAAGATGCTGGCCGCTCGCAACTTTCAAAGCGGTATGCAAACCGTGCGCCAAATTGAGTTCTCTTTGTTTGACATGCTGCTGCATACCGCACACGACCCCGCTATGGATTTCATGCCTTTACTGGACGCCGTGCGCAAAGAAGTTGCTGTCTTACAAAGCCCCGCATTCAGTCGCAACGCCCACACTTTTAGCCATATTTTTGCGGGAGGTTACGCCGCAGGCTATTACAGCTACAAGTGGGCTGAGGTGTTAAGCGCCGATGCCTATGCTGCGTTTGAAGAAACCGCCCACCCCAGCGGCGAACACAACCAAAGCACAGGCCAAAAGTACCGTAAAGCGATTTTGGAAGCTGGCGGAAGCCGCCCCGCCATGGAATCGTTTAAAGCGTTTCGGGGCCGTGAACCCAACCTAGACGCACTGTTACGTCACCAAGGCATGGTCTCACAAACGTCGACGCCTGCGGTTCAATAGTGCGGCGGGGTAATCACCCACAGCACCCGCGTGGGCGTGTCTGTGACGTTGGCGCAGCGGTGAACCTCGGTGCTCTTAAAGGAAAAGCTGTCTCCTTCGTTGAGCTTAAAGTGCCGGCCTGATACCCATAAATCTAAGGTTCCAGTGAGGACCAAACCGGCTTCTGCGCCGTCGTGAAAATAGTCTTCGCTGTCGGCCTTGGGGTCAATCGTACTGATGAGTAATTCCAATGGGCCGCTCAAATTAGGAGAAAGCAGTTCTTCTTGAATTCCCAGACCCGTAAAAGACATGCGTTTGCGGTTATTGCTTCGCACCACGACATCCCGCTCGGCAGGATCACCTTCGTTGTTTTGCTGAAAAAACCAATTCATGTGGACGCCTAAAGCATCACTGATGCGCTTAAGTACCCCAATCGGCAAACGCGAATGGTTGCGCTCGAGTTGGCTGAGATAGCCCACCGAAATTCCCGCTTTTTCTGCGACCTCGCGCAACGGTAAGTTTTTGACCTGGCGCAACTCACGCAACTGCTCGCCAATCGCAACGCTCGGATCAATCGCGTCCAAGCCAATGGAGCCGTCAAACGGCTCGTCAGGTTGGGGAAGGCGTGCCGATTGGATAGCCATTGGAAGTTGCGTGGTTTAGCTTATTTAACGGTTTCTTTGATGCGCAAACTTTGCGGGTCATAAAACGGGATCAAAGAAGGCTGGGCTTTTAATCGCACCCCAGCCACTTCAATCTCGTAAACGCCTTCAAGCATCGATGCGTACTTGGTATTGTGCTCTACGTAGCCCATACCCAATGATTTTCCTAAGGTGTGGCCAAACATACCGGAAGAGATACGACCCACAATCACGCCATCGCGACAAATCGGTTCGTTGTGATAGAGCAAAGCATCAGGCGCGTCCAACGCAAATTGCACCAATGTGCGAGATGTGCCCTCGGCTTTTTGTGCAAGCAACGCGTCTTTTCCTAAGAAACCGCTGGGTTTTTTCCAAGCCACTGCAAAGCCGAGGCCAGACTGCAACGGAGTGTCTTCATCGCTGATGTCGTGGCCCCAATGGCGGTAGCCTTTTTCCATACGCAAAGAGTTCAATGCGTGGTAACCCGCTAGGCGCAATCCCAAAGGCTCGCCTGCTTTCATGAGCGCGTCAAAAACGGAAGGTGCGAACTCAACGGGAATGTAAATCTCCCAGCCCAATTCACCCACATAGGTAATGCGGCTTGCCCGTACGCGCGCGTAGGCGAGGTCAATGACTTGTGAGGTGCCAAAAGGGAAAGCTGCGTTAGACATATCCGCATTCGTTAACAGGCTGATCAACTCGCGTGAACGCGGACCCATCAGGCCCAATACCGCCATGCTTGATGACACATCAACCGCCGTAGCGCGGGCATCGGGGTCGATATTGCGGTTCAGCCACGCAAAGTCGCGGGTCTGGGTTGCGGCTGCTGAGACCACCAAATAGCGGTCCAATGCTTCGCGGGTAATCGTCAAATCCGCTTCAATACCACCCCGCGCATTGAGCCATTGGGTGTAAACCACTTTGCCTACGGGGACGGAGACGTTGTTGGCACACAAGTGGTTCAACACTTTTTCCGCATCCGGCCCTTGCACCAAGAATTTAGCAAACGACGATTGGTCAAACAAGCCCACGGCATTGCGAACGGCGGCATGTTCTTGGGCGGAGTAGTCAAACCAATTTTGTCGGCCGTAGCTGTATTCGTATTCGGCTTTAACCCCCGCAGGGGCGTACCAGTTCGGCCGCTCCCAACCGGCGACCTCGCCAAAACAGGCCCCCTTGGCCAACAAGCGGTCATGCAAGATCGAGCGGCGAACGCCACGCGCTGTTTCAGCTTGGCGAAACGGCCAGTGCATCGCATACAACAAGCCCAAGGTTTCCACCGTGCGGTCTTTCAGGTAGCTGCGGTTACGCTGAAACGGCATACATCGGCGCACATCGACATCCCACAAATCCATAGGTGGGTGGCCGTCGAGCATCCAATCAGCGAGCACTTTTCCAGCGCCGCCAGCCGACTGAATCCCAATCGAATTAAAGCCAGCAGCAACAAACAAATTACGTACTTCCGGCGTTTCGCCTAACAAATAACGATCGTCCGGCGTAAAGCTTTCGGGGCCGTTAAAGAACAAGTTGATCCCGGTTTTTTCCAACGCAGGCGTGCGGTGCATCGCTGCGGTTAGCAAAGGCTCGATATGCTCTA
>JBAXOC010000255.1:0-2831 GCA_037133455.1 Comamonadaceae bacterium
ATGTCGTAGCCCGTTGCCAAGGCCTTGGCTGCCATCTCCAAGAGCTTCAAAGTCACGTTCACGCCCACACTCATATTGGGCGCCATCATGATGGGAATGTGCTTGGCCGCCTGCGCAATCTCGGCTTTTTGGCTATCGGTAAAACCAGTTGTGCCAATCACCATTGCTACCCCGTTAGCGCGGCATACCGCGAGGTGGGCCATCGTTCCCTCAGGGCGGGTAAAGTCAATCAAAACGCGGCTGTTTTTAAGCCCTTGGGCGATATCGGCGGTAATCAACACCCCTGTGGTTTGGCCTGCATAAGCGCCTGCATCGTGCCCGATGGCAGGGCTTGCGGCGATATCCAAAGCAGCGCTGAGAACGCAATCATCGGCCGCACGAACAGCGTCAACAAGCATCTGCCCCATTCGCCCTGAGGCGCCGGCAATAGCAATAGAAATGGCTTGGCTTGTGGCTTGAAAATTGGCTTTCGTATTCACCGCGGCTCCTTTTGGTGAGCTTACTTAGCCACAGGCTCTAAAGGCGGGTAGCTGCTCGGGCCGGGCAGGCCAACTGTCGAGCTGATCGGTTCAGCCGCCTTGGGAGCCGGGTATTTATTCAATTTTTCTGGTGAGGCCTCTAACGGCAAAGGCTTATCCGCTGCCGCCTTAGACGACAAACCGCGAACAAACTCCGCTTCGCTTGGCAAATCATCCGCTTCTATTTTGTCTAAACGGTCTTCTTTAAAAAACAAAGTCACGCGGCGTGACTGCGGCGCTTGGCCTTGGCGCGTGAAGGTAAAAACATAGTCCCAGCGCTGCGAATGGAACACGCTAACCAATAAAGACGTTCCCAAAATACTTTGCACTTGCAAGCGCGGCATTCCCAGTTGCACCGCGGCAATTTGCTCCCGGGTGACGACGTTGCCTTGCACAATGTCAATGCTGTAGGGACTAACAACACCAGCTACTTTTTTGCTAGCGCTGTCAAAACTACTACACCCAGCCAAGACAAGAGACGCCAAAAAAACAAGCAGCCCCAAAGGGTTGGAGCGAATAGATAGAAATGCGGTCATGGGTAAGCTTGCAACGATATGATCGCTCTATTGTAGCCTTGCCCCTCTGAGAGCGCCCTCCTATGACTAACATCGAAGAACTCAAAAGCACCGGGTTGAAAGCCACGATTCCACGCTTGAAAATTCTGGAAGTTTTTCAACGCAGCAGCCAGCGCCATATGTCCGCCGAAGATGTTTTTAAGGTGCTTTTGCTTGAAAATTCGGACGTCGGTTTGGCAACCGTTTACCGCGTCTTAACGCAGTTCGAACAGGCCAGTATTTTGAGTCGCAGCCAGTTTGAGGGCGGTAAATCGGTGTACGAACTCAACGAAGGCCAGCACCACGACCACTTGGTCTGCCTAGACTGCGGCAAGGTCGAAGAGTTTTACGACCCCGAGATCGAAAGCCGCCAACAAGCGGTTGCCCAAGCCAAGGGTTTCACGATCACCGACCATGCTTTGAGTTTGTACGCCCGGTGTACCAAGACGGCCTGCCCTCATCGCCCTTAAGCGCCTTTTCCAACGCCAATTAAAAAGCCCCCAGGCGTTTCCACCTGGGGGCTTTTACACATTTAAATTCTTACACTGGCCCTTAAGCCAGCGCGGGAATTAGAACGAGTGAGTCAACAACAACAAGGCCATGGAGCTCTTGTATGCAGGAGCAACACTGGCGTCCCAGTTGTTGTACTGACCTGTCACGCCAGTGCGCTTGCTCAATGCATAGCTTGCATTCAAGCTGTAGCTGGATTGCGTACCGTTTGCTGCGGCTGCAGCGAAACCATCGGTAATGCGAGAACCAACCATTACACCTACGCTCAGAGCGCCCATTGGCACAGCAGCGGAAAGACCATAGTTGCTGGCAGCCGCGCCGCTGTCATAGGTAACTCTTTGCACGCCAGCGCCTACAGTTGCCACGCCCAGGTTGTAGTTACCAGACAAGCGGTAAGTTTGATCAGCACTAGTGTTTCCAGTGAGTTTGTTGTCCCACGCGAGGTACTGAGCGTTGACCTTCAATGCGCCAGCAGCATAAGTTCCAGAAATAACGTTGATACGCTGTCCAGATGCACCTTCGGCACCGTTGAACTCACCAACTTGGTTTCCTGCTTCAAAATGGACCAAGGCCAGTGCAATCGGGCCCACTGTCGTTTCAGCAGTAAGGGAGTCACGACGGCTGCGTCCACCAAAGTTTCCGTAATCACCGAAGTCATAGTACATAACACCAGAACTTGCCAAACCAGCGGAGATGTAGTCACCAGGCTTTGTTGAACCAACGGTCAACTTGCCCATGGCGTTTTCAACATACATAGTGAAGTTGTGGCCGTATACAGCGTAAGCAGCGCCAGTGGTGTTTGTTGTTGTCCAACCTGCACGCTCCATACCGCCGATACCCATTTTGCCGCCAGCCTTCATGCCGCCGCCTAGGTCTTCTGATGCAGTGATGTACATCTCAGCGGTATCAACACCTAAGCCGCCGGTTGTTGAAGTGGTAGCGCCACCGGTTGTCAAAGTGCCGTAACCAGCAGCCATGAAGCCGGTGATAGTGGCTTGCGCGAAAGCAGCGCCAGAAGTAGCCAAGGTTGCCGCAGCAGCCATTGCGATAAGGGTCTTTTTCATTAAAAATTCTCCAAGTGTTAAACAAAGAGTGCCAAGGCCCATAATTGAGTCCCCAACACCAACCTCCGTTCAGGAAGCTGGTTGTATTGAAACATTTCTGGCCGCGTTTCGCAAAGCAAGAGGCTAAAAATCTGCTTTTCGCCGCTTTTTTGATCCCGATTCTAGGAACAGGCCTCACCTGGATG
>JBAXOC010000256.1:0-2790 GCA_037133455.1 Comamonadaceae bacterium
GTTTGTTCCAGTCCAGGCTGGCCATGACCTCGCGTGCCAGGCGGATGCCGTCGGCATCGCTTTCGGCCAAAAACTCGCTGGTGCCGCTCACCTGCGAATGCATTTGCGCGCCGCCCAGCTCTTCCTCACCCGCAATTTCGCCAGTAGCCGCTTTGAGCAGCGGCGGGCCGGCCAGAAACACCTTGGCGTTTTTGCGCACCATGATGGTGTAGTCCGACAAGCCCGGCACATAGGCGCCGCCGGCCGTGCTCGAGCCATGCACCACGGTAATTTGCGGAATACCCGCCGCCGAGAGCAGCGCCTGGTTGGCAAAAGTGGTGCCGCCGTCGATAAAAATTTCGGCCTGGTACATCAAATTGGCGCCACCGGACTCCAGCAGGCTGACCACCGGCAGCTTTTGCTTCATGGCGATGTCTTGCATGCGAAGGCTTTTGCGCAGCCCCCAGGGCGTGATGGTGCCGCCCTTGATGGCGCTGTTGGACGCCGTCACCATGGTGCGCACGCCGCACACATAGCCAATGCCGCAAATACTGTTGCCCCCGGCGAGCGAGCCGTCTTTGTCGTCGTGCTGCTTGTAGCCGGCCAGGGTGGAGATTTCCAGAAAAGGCGTGCCCCGGTCCAGCAGCATATTGACCCGCTCGCGCGGCATCAGCTGGCCGCGCTTGTGGAACTTGGGCTGCTTCTCGGCCTCGCTGGCGCGCACTTTGTCCTCCACGGCACGCACGCCGGCCAGGGCTTTGAGCATGTCCTCCCGGTTGCGCAGAAAGGCCTCGCCATGGGTATCCACCTGGCTCTCTATCACGGGCATGTCCGAACTCCTCGTTATATAGGCGCGCCGGGCCCTGGGGCGCAGGCGCTGTTTGGCTGCATCTTATTAGATTCGGGGGCTGCCGGACCTTTTGGGTAGGTGGGGGTGGGCTTGTCGCTCGATTACGTTTAGGCTGTCGCGCGCAGGACACTAGCGCCGTATTTGCGCCGAACTATCGCTTTGTGGCACAAAAAGATCTCTTCCGGTTGGTTAAAAGCATGGTCCACGTACTTTGGCGGTCAGGAAAAATGTGTTCGCTGCCATCATCACCTGCGCTTTCGACGCCGAATTCATCAGCAACATGTTCCCCGAGCGCTATGTCCTCAACGCTCAAGACGGCATCCTCAACCCCGACCACATCGCCAGCGCCTATTGGATGCAAATTCAACAACCTCCGCAACGACTGGGTGTATGAGCTGGATTTGTGCCCCCTATCCAGGAGATTTGAGAGTGGGAGAGTATTCGTAGCTTCCGTACGAAAAACTTGCAAACAAGCTTTCGTCATGGTACGCTTAAAAAGTTATCAATTAAAAAATGATAGTAGTAATGATCAAATTACCTCAAGCTAAATTTGGCGCTCGAAATCCCTCAAACCGAAGCGAGAAGTTGGCTATTTATGCCAAGCAAACTTGTCTGACTGCGCTCGCCTCTATTCTGCACTTTGCCACGCCTGCTTGGGCTGAGTGGAGTTATGTGACAACGGGGGAAAGTGGCGATCGCACCTATATAGATTACGCAACAATTCGTAAAGACGGCAACCATCGAATTGCTTGGAGCTTGATCGACAAAATATATCTTGGCAAGGACGGGCAAATGTCCGAGCTTTCAATGCGTGAATATGACTGCAAAGAAGTGCGTGTCCGACAGCTTTCCGTTATTACTCGGGAAAAGGCGATGGGTGCTGGAAAAACTTTAGGTGGTCACGATAACCCCACTTCGTGGAGAAATGTGGCGCCAGAAACTGTAGGCGAAGCAACGCTTATGGAAGTCTGCGCTCGCTAGATATGTACCGCTTTGTATTTGTCACCACTTTAACGCTCGTATGCGCGATGGCAAGTGATAAAACTATTGCCGACCAGTGCATTGCTGCGGGCGCTGGCGCCACCAACACTGAGCATTACGTAGATCACGAGTGCAAAATTCGTCTATCCGGCGGGGTCGCGCCGGAGAGGGTCAAAGTTCTGGCTCAAGGAACCAAGCAGTCGCTAAGCGATTTGGCCTTTAAATTGCGGTGATGGCTTTATGTAAGTACGTTAGCTACGACCGTAAAGAGGAGAAAGTGCTTATTGATGACCGCGACGCGAAATTTCGACAGTGACTTTACCGGCACACGAGCGTGAGCAACCCAAGGAAGACTGACATAGCGATACGCTTAGAGAGGTTGTCGCTAGAGTGACGCGAATAGGACTAAAGAGCGACTCTAGCCCGTTTGCGTCAATGTATTTAAGGTTTTCTGAGAAAGCCAAGTGACTGCCACTTAACTTAAAAGGGAATGAATGATGACCGATCAAAATATTCGGACTTATAAAGGCTATGTTTTGCATTGCGGCGCGGAGCAAAGCGATGATCCTGGCATGGGACGTAAATTTAGAATGCGCCTTAGAATTGGTCCCTGTAATTCAAGTGGTAGCGTTGTTGTTAAAACAATTACGCAAGGTGAAAACGAAATGAAGCATTTTGAGACCGCCGCAGAGGCGGAAGCTAGCGCCTACGAATTAGGGAAGAAATGGATCGACGAGAACCACGATATGTTCCGTTGAAAAAATTTTGACCAAATACTCCAGGCTAGTATTTGGTTAAGAATTCTTAGCCTTTAAAAATGTAGGGCTGGTTGACATTTGGATAATTGCAGTATCGCTTGCTATCCCAAAATCGGGTGTATTTATCAACACTCCCTGAGTGCGGCCTTAGTGCACAAGGCCTGCGCCAAGGCCATTTGGAAATTGAAGAGACCAGCAAAGCCGCTGGCTACTGCGGCGCTT
>JBAXOC010000257.1:0-2783 GCA_037133455.1 Comamonadaceae bacterium
GTGGTTTCTTGAGCAAACCTGAAGGCGCTAAATACGAACTCGTTGGCGCTGATTTGAAAGATCCAAAGTACTTTGGCTACGGTGCCGGTATTGCTTTGCGTAAGGGTGAAGATGCATTGAAAGCTGAACTGAACGGCGCGATCAAAGCCATTCGTTCTGCTGACACTTACAAAACACTCAACGACAAGTACTTTGCGAAATACAAGATTGACGTTTACGGCGAATAATTCTCCCTACGCTCTCTGAAAAATCGGCGTACAGCCCTGCGCTGTACGCCGATTTTTTTAATCCGCTGCGATGCACTCTTCTTATTACCTCAGCATTTTGCAAGGGTCGCTATTGACCGTCGCGATTGCCTTGTGCGCGTTAGTCGTCGCCATCGTTTTAGGACTCTTGGGCGCGGCAGCTCGACTCTCTGGCCGCCCGCTTCCCATGGCGCTAGGAACCGCTTACACCACCATCATTCGCGGCATTCCTGACTTGGTGGTCATGCTCTTGGTGTTTTACGGTGGAACCATTGGGTTGAACCATTTGTTGGAACTCATGGGCAGCAAAAAAAATGTCGATATCAACCCGTTTGCCGCAGGGGTTTTGACCCTGGGCTTTATTTACGGGGCCTACATGACGGAAACGTTTCGCGGGGCCATGTTGGCTATTCCCAAAGGCCAGACCGAAGCGGCTTGGGCGTTTGGAATGGGGAAGACGCAAACCTTTTTACGTATTACGGCGCCCCAAATGGTGCGCTACGCCTTACCAGGATTTACCAATAACTGGCTGGTCTTGATCAAGTCCACCGCGCTGGTCAGCCTGATCGGACTCAAAGAGATGACTTACATCTCCAAACAAGCCAGCGCAGCTACGCGCTCACCGTTTGAATTCTTTTTGTTTACTGCCGTGTTGTTTCTGATTTTCACCAGCGTGTCGCTTTACGGCTTGCGAAAAATCAATGCGCGCTTTAGCCTTGGTACTGTCCGAGGAAACATCTGATGCAGTGGGGCGTCATTTTTCTAGAAAAAAACCTCGCGCTGTATGGCGAAGGCATTCTGACCACCCTCGGATTGCTTTTTTCCAGTCTTGCGATCGGCGCTGTGTTGGCGCTTATTTTTGCGCTGGCGCTGACCAGCCGTTCTGCGTTGTTACGCGCAGTCGTTGGCAGTTACACCTATGTCATTCGGGGTACGCCTTTGCTGATTCAGGTGTATCTGATTTATTACGGTCTGGGTCAACTCGAATGGATTCAAGAGCGCTGGAACGATGTCTGGCCTTGGACACACTTTAAAGAACCTTTTTTCTGTGCGCTCTTGGCGTTTAGCTTAAACACAGCAGGCTATACCGCAGAGATGTTGGCCGGAGCGATTCGGGAAACCAGCGCCGGCGAGTTGGAGGCCGCGCAAGCCTATGGCATGAATCGGTTCACAACCATGTGGCGGGTTATTTTGCCCAGCGCCATGCGCCGAACGCTGCCCGCCTACAGCAACGAGGTGGTGATGATGCTGCAAAGCACCAGCTTGGCCAGTGCGGTTCCCAGCATGCTCGACGTGACTGCGGCAGCAAGCCGCGTGTACTCCGACTATTATTTGCCGTTTGAAGCCTACCTGTTTGCAGCAGGAATTTATTTGCTCATGACATTCGCATTGATTGGTGTATTCAAACTAGCCGAGCGCCATTTCTTGGCGTATCTCGCCCCACGAAAAAACTAAAGACCTTCGCATGCAACGCATCGACCACGCCCTCCTCTGCCAAAGTTTGGGAAGCCACAAAACCCTGACGAGCTTTCATTTTGGAACGCCCGGAAGCGGCCCCAAAGTGACGATCCAAGCCAGTTTGCACGCCGAAGAGCTACCGGGAATGCTCGCGGCCTACCACCTGCGCCCACTTTTAGAAGCGGCGGACGCGGCAGGACAGATTAGAGGCGAAGTGGTGTTGGTGCCCGTTGCCAATCCCATCGGTTTGTCGCAGCGCCTTGACCACAAACCCATGGGCCGTTTTGAGTTGGATACCTCGGAAAACTTTAACCGGCACTACCCCGATTTCGCAAAAGAAATTGCCGCCCAAGTGATCCCTTCGTTGGGAGCCGATGCCAAACAAAATGTAAGCATTGTTCGTGCTGCTATGAGCGCGTATTTGAAGCAACAGAGTCCGCAAACTGAACTCCAAAGCCTGCGACACACACTGCTGGGTTTGGCTTTTGATGCCGATTATTTTTTAGACTTGCATTGCGACTGCGAAGGCGTTTTGCATTTTTACTGTGAAGAGCCCTGCTGGGAAAAGCTAGAACCGCTTTCGCGTTTTCTAGGAAGTGAGACCAATTTACTGGCGAAAAATTCGGGCAGCGGACCCATTGATGAGTGCCTATCCGGAGTCTGGTGGCGCTTAGCAGACATGCTCAAAGCGCAAAACAATTCAGCGCCCCTTCCCCAAGGCTGTTGCAGCACGACGATTGAACTGCGCGGTGAATTAGATGTCACCCACGCCAACGCAAAAACCGACGCCCAAGCGATCGTTTACTTTCTCCAACACATCGGCGTCTTGGTAAACAAGCAACAACCCGCCGTGCCTGCGCCCCGCTGCCAGCCCACACCTTTGGCCGGCTCTGAAACTTTACGCTCTACGGTACCGGGTGTCATCGTCTTCGCTGCGCAACCCGGCCAAACACTAAAAGCCGGCGACCTCGTTGCCGAAGTCATTGATCCCATTGAGAACACGGTTCACCGGGTTTGTACTTCCGTGAATGGCGTGTTCTATGCCCGCGTTCGCGATCGCTACACCACCGCCGGCGGTGA
>JBAXOC010000258.1:0-2774 GCA_037133455.1 Comamonadaceae bacterium
CTACGCTTTGCTGGCCTATCCTTTCGTTGCTAAATCAGTGGCTGCAGGGTTAGACGCCATGCCACCCCATCTTTTAGCCGCTGCAAAAACCTTGGGCGCCAACCCATGGCGGGTATTTTGGCGAATCACTTTCCCCCTTTTGTTGCCTGCGCTACGAAGAGGCATGGCATTTGCTGCGGCTACGGCAGTGGGTGAATTTGCAGTGACTTTGTTTTTAAGCCGACCTGAATGGGCGACACTAAGTACGCTCATTTACGAACACCTCGGCAGACCTGGTGCAACCCATCACGATGCGGCTTTGGTTTTGTCTTGCGTGCTGATGGCCTTAGCCTTGGCTGTGTTCATGGCCATTGAGCGGCCAAGCTTGCGCAGCCGCACTGAAGGGGAAGCCTATGCTTGAACTCCAATCGATTGCCAAACGCTGGACCCCCAAGGGCGCAAGCCTGCGCGTGCTTTTGCAAGATGTCAACTTGCAGGTCCAACCGGGTGAAACGGTTGCGCTTCTCGGGCCTTCGGGAAGCGGGAAAAGTACGCTGCTCAAAATCATCGCAGGGCTTGAAGCCCCAGACGCCGGCCGGGTTCTTTGCCAAGGGCAAGACATCACCGCTACACCGCCTGAGCGAAGAGGTTTTGCGCTGATGTTTCAAGACTTTGCTCTCTTTCCTCATCTCAACGTTCAAGATAACGTGGCCTTTGGTTTGGTAGAGCAGGGACTGCGTCGCCATCTTGCAAGAGAAAAAGCCCAAGCCATGTTGCAGCGTTTTGGAATGCAACCCTACGCAAGGTCTAAGGTTTGGCAACTCTCAGGCGGCGAACAGCAACGTGTGGCGTTGGCAAGGGCTCTGATAACCGAGCCCAAGGTCTTGTTATTAGACGAGCCGTTTTCCGCCTTAGATGCCGATTTACGCCAAACCCTTCGCGCTGAGTTTCAAACTCGGATCACCAGCTCCCAAATGGCTGTGGTGTGGGTGACCCATGATGAGGCAGAAGCCCGAAGTGTGGGAGCGCGGGGTTTTAGGTTGGTTGACGGGCGATTGATTTCCGTTTGGTGAGTGACTAAGTGTATCTGGCAATCAAGGCCGAAGCCCGAGTTCGAGAGGTATCGTCCATAGAAAATAATGGGTGTTAGTCAGTCAATAAAATCCCAGTCTCCGACTGTATCGTTCCTTGCGCTCACTGTCGTATGCTTTAGCATCGAAATGATCGCCTTGGATAGCGCGGAGAACCTCGCCACCGGTTGGCATGCTAGATGGGTCAATATGAAACTGCGCATCCCATAACTGTGATCGTAAAAATGCTTTTGAACATTGTGTATATGCTTCGTCGATATCCACCAAAATACCTAACTTCGGTGGCTTGCCTTCGACTGCACTAGGGGTAAGCAACTCTGGGTCTACTGTGATCGTGGCACGCCCATTCACACGGAACGTGTCGGAGACTCCTGGAATAAAAAAGATCAATCCAATGTGCGGGTTGTCCAGCATATTGCGCAATGAGTCAGCGATCCTGTTGCCGGGACGATCAGGAATGAGCAATGTGCCTTCGTCAAGAATACGAACGAATCCAACAGGGTCCCCTCGTGGGCTGATATCGCAATTCCCAGATAAATCGCTTGTGGAGATGCAAATAAACGGAGAGCGCTCGATATACAAGCGCGTCACCGAGTTCAGACGATCGCTAATTTTTGCGCAAGTCAGTTCTGCTGGCTCGCCGATCAGTTTACGCAGCTGTTCCTCCGTGCGAATGATCTGTGATGTTCTAGGATGAGTTGAGCAGGCGTTCATAGTGTCACTTTCAAATGGGTACTGAACTATCCTATTTTTACCTAAAAGGGGAAATCGATTTTGACAACTTAATCGTTTAACTCAAGTTGGAAGGCGTCAAAATTGTTGGCTTAGCTTCATCCAGTAATTCCGGGTAGTCGCGGCTAAAGTGTAGGCCGCGGCTTTCATGGCGAGCAAGGGCGCTTTGGACGATAAGGTCAGCCACCTGAACCAAATTGCGCAGCTCGAGCAAATCCCGACTGACATGGAAGTGCGCATAGAACTCTTGGATTTCTCCTTGCAACACCGCAATCCGATGGGCGGCGCGTTCTAAGCGTTTATTGGTACGAACAATGCCAACGTAATCCCACATAAAACGGCGCAGCTCATCCCAGTTATGGGAAATCACGACGGACTCATCGGCATCGGTAACGCGGCTGTCATCCCACGCAGGAAGTGCGAGCACGGTAGCTGCTTGACTGAGTCCAATGTCATGGCTGGTCGCGCGGGCAAAGACCATGCACTCCACCAAGGAGTTACTTGCCAATCGGTTGGCCCCATGTAATCCGCTGCAAGCGGCTTCTCCGATGGCGTACAAGCCCGCAACGTCGGTGCGTCCATGCAGGTCAGCGACCACGCCGCCACAGGTGTAGTGGGCTGCGGGCACCACGGGAATAGGCTGGCGGCTGATATCGATACCCAGCTCTAAACAGCGGGCATAGATGTTGGGGAAGTGCTCTTGGATAAAGGCCAGGGGTTGGTGGGAGATGTCTAAGTAAACGCAGTCCAAACCGCCTTTTTTCATCTCAAAGTCAATTGCGCGGGCTACAACATCACGAGGCGCGAGTTCGGCGCGGCTATCGTGCTTGGGCATAAACCGCGTGCCGTCAGGCAACAAAAGTCGGCCACCTTCACCACGTACAGCCTCGCTGATCAAGAATGATTTTGCGTGCGGGTGGTACAAACAAGTCGGGTGAAACTGAATGAACTCCATGTTTTGAACCCGGCAAC
>JBAXOC010000259.1:0-2770 GCA_037133455.1 Comamonadaceae bacterium
GCACTCTTGGTCGCGGTAAAAGAATCCATCGCAGGTTGCGCAGCCAGAAACGCCACGTCCCATAAATGCGGCTTCCGAGGGCAGTCCAATGTACTTTGCAGAAGCCCCAGTCGCAATAATGAGCGAGTCGCAGGTGTAGGTTGTTTCGTCTCCCGTGAGGGTGAAGGGCCGTTTGCTGAAGTCGACTTTGTTGATGTGGTCAAACAAAACGGAGGTTTTAAAGCGTTCCGCATGTTCCAAAAACCGCTGCATGAGTTCCGGGCCTTGTACCCCATGGACATCAGAGGGCCAGTTGTCGACATCGGTGGTTGTCATGAGTTGTCCACCCTGGGCCATACCGGTGACAAGCACCGGGTTCAGGTTGGCTCGGGCGGCGTAAACCGCTGCGGTATAGCCGGCAGGGCCGGAGCCCAAAATCAGGACTTTGGCGTGGAGGGACTTGGACATGAAATGGGCCTTACTTTTGAAAGAACTGACGTAAATGAGGGCGGTGAATTAGGGGGCGTTACCCGCTAGACTCTCGCAGCAAAGGCTTATTGTAAGAAATCGGCCTTGGGGTAAGCTCTCCTACTGTTGTTTTTGCCCTTTGAGGGCCCTGAATTTCGACGCCAATGACCTATTCGATCCATACGCTGCATTCCAATCGTTCAGAGCCTACGCCACCCCCGAGCAGTTGGGAGCGTATTGCCAATGAAGGCGTTTTGGTTGTGGGCTTGGTTTTTTTGCTGTTTTGGGTGGTTGCACTCATCAGTTACACCCCCCAAGACACGGCTTGGACAACCTCAGGAACCGGTGCTGCTTTAGTGAACCGGGGTGGACGCCTGGGGGCATGGATTGCCGATGTGAGTTATTTCTTGCTTGGATATTCGGTGTGGTTGTGCGTCATTGTTGCGGCGCGTGCATGGTTGTCTCTTCTCGCTAAAAGACTGCGGGCCAATACCGGACTTGAAGACGCTTACGGCCAAGATCCCGCAGCACGGGCGTGGTGGCAAAGCCCACATCTTATTTTTTGGTTTGGTTTACTGTTGATGATCGATGCCAGCGCCGCCTTGGAGTGGACGCGGATGTATCGACTAGAAAGCCAATTGCCCGGCCACAGTGGTGGAGTTTTGGGATATGTCTTGGGCCTTCAGTCGATGCAAATTTTGGGCTTCGCGGGTTCTGGATTGGTGTGTATTGGCTTGGCACTGCTGGGCATGTCTTGGACATTTAACTTTTCATGGGTTCGACTGGCTGAGCAAATCGGTTCCTGGTTGGATGCTCGCTGGGAGTCACTGCGTGAGCGGCGTGAGTTGGCGCAAGACATAGAGTTGGGGCAACAAGCGGTTCGGGAACGCGAAGAGGTGTTGGCGGAAAGTCGCGATGACGTTGAGGTGCACTTGCACACCCCGCCGGTTTTGGTGGAGCCCGTTTTAATAGATTTACCGCCAAGTGCGAGGGTTGCAAAAGAGAGGCAGAAGCCTTTATTTTCCGAAATGCCTGACAGCAAACTGCCGCAAGTGGCCTTGTTAGACGGAGCCATCTTGCGTCAAGAGACCGTTTCTGCGCAAACGCTGGAAATGACCAGCCGAATGATTGAGAAAAAACTCAAAGATTTTGGTGTTGAAGTACGCGTGGTTCTCGCTCAACCCGGGCCGGTTATTACACGCTATGAAATTGAACCGGCCATCGGTGTCAAAGGTTCGCAAATTGTTGGTTTGGCTAAAGACTTGGCGCGCAGTTTGAGTTTGGTTTCTATTCGTGTGGTGGAGACCATCCCAGGCAAAAACTACATGGCCCTAGAGCTGCCAAACGCTAAACGCCAGTCCATTCGCTTGTCTGAAATTTTGGGGTCTCAGGTCTACAACGAAGCCAAATCGATGCTCACGATGGGCTTGGGTAAAGACATTATTGGAAATCCCGTGGTCGCCGATTTGGCCAAGATGCCGCACGTTTTGGTTGCTGGAACCACGGGTTCTGGAAAATCGGTGGGTATCAATGCCATGATTTTAAGTTTGCTCTACAAAGCAGAAGCCCGCGACGTTCGACTTTTAATGATTGACCCCAAGATGCTGGAGATGTCGGTGTACGAAGGTATTCCGCATCTACTCGCTCCGGTGGTAACCGATATGCGCCAAGCCGCCCACGGTTTGAACTGGTGCGTGGCTGAAATGGAGAAGCGTTACAAACTCATGAGCAAAATGGGTGTGCGTAATCTGGCTGGATTCAATGCCAAATTAGACGAGGCGACTGCATCAGGGGAGTTTATTTACAACCCGTTTAGTTTGACCCCGGAGGCTCCTGAGCCCCTTCAGCGATTGCCACATATCGTAGTGGTGATTGACGAGTTGGCCGATCTGATGATGGTGGTCGGTAAAAAAATTGAGGAGCTGATTGCGCGTTTGGCACAAAAGGCCCGCGCTGCTGGAATCCATTTAATTTTGGCGACGCAGCGCCCCAGTGTGGACGTTATCACCGGCTTAATCAAAGCCAATATTCCTACGCGCATTGCATTCCAAGTGAGTAGCAAAATTGACAGCCGAACCATCCTAGATCAAATGGGTGCGGAAGCGCTCTTGGGTATGGGCGATATGTTGTACATGCCCAGTGGAACCGGTTTACCGATTCGGGTACACGGCGCGTTTGTGAGTGATGAAGAGGTGCACCGGGTTGTGAAATACCTGAAAGAGCAGGGCGGTGAGCCCAACTACATTGAAGGTTTGCTTGAGGGTGGAACCGTTGAAGGCGACGAGTTTGACGCGGATGGCGGCAGCGCAAGTGAAAAAGATGT
>JBAXOC010000260.1:0-2753 GCA_037133455.1 Comamonadaceae bacterium
GCGCCAACGCGGCGATTTTTTTACACACCACGTCAAGATCCGTTTCGCCAAACCAAACTTGCGCTTCTTCTTCATTACAAAACAAGTAATCCACCCCATCCCCGACCATCGCCTCGACCCCGGGCCGGCAAAAGTTGATCATGCTCATGTCGCTCAGGGTCACGGCCAAGGAGACTCCCGCTTTGCACGCAATCTCCCTGCCTTGTAAAGCCGCCGCTAATCCCGTGGGCGACGCTGCCAAATAGCCCTCCATGTAATACACCTTGGAGCGTGCGATGTCATGGGGGTGAAGCGCCGACTGATCCAACTCCGCGGTGGCTCCCAAAAACGTACTCATGCTGCGTTCGGCATCGGGTGTGACCATCACGATGCAGCTTCCGGTTTGTCCTGGTGCGGGTGGGGTGTGGGTCAAATTGGTAGCAACGCCATGCGCCACCAAATCTTCACGGTAAAAATCACCCAAGTCATCATGCGCCACGCGACAAGAGTAAAACGCTTTGCCACCCAACTGCGCCAAGGCGACGACGGTATTTCCCGCCGAGCCCCCGCCAGTTTTACGGGCATGTAGTCCTTGCATATGGTGCAAGAGCTCGGCGCGGCGCGGAGCGTCGATCAAAGTCATATGGCGTTTTTCAACGCCCGCCGTCTTTAAAAGTTCGTCAGAGACTTCGTATTCAGAATCGACTAAGGCGTTGCCAATGGCGTAAAGGTCGTAAGTGGTCATGATTTATTGTTCAGCAAAAGCGCGTTCAATGACAAAGTCGCCCTGTTTGGTGGTGTTGCCTTCCATAAAACCCCTCTTTTCCAGCATGTGTTTTAAGTCGCGCAACATTCCAGGGCTGCCGCACAACATGACACGGTCATGGGCGGGGTCCAATGGGGGCAAGCCCAAATCCATTTGGAGCTTACCTGAATCCAGCAACTCGGTGATACGGCCTTGGTTTTTATAAGGCTCGCGCGTGACGGTCGGGTAGTAAAGCATTTGGGCACTGACCATATCGCCCAAAAACTCATGTTCAGGCAAATCGTGGGTGAGGTATTCGTTGTAAGCCAACTCGGCCACTTCTCGAACCCCATGCACCAAGATCACTTTTTCAAACCGCTCATAAGTCGCTGGATCGCGCACGATACTTAGGAACGGCGCCACGCCCGTTCCGGTTCCAAAAAGATAGAGATTTTTTCCTTTGAGCAGGTAATCAATCAGCAACGTGCCTGTGGGTTTTTTGCCCACCACGATTGTGTCGCCGACTTGGATGTGCTGTAAGCGCGAGGTGAGCGGGCCGTCTTGCACTTTGATACTTAAAAACTCGAGATGTTCTTCGTAGTTTGCGCTGGCAATACTATAAGCCCGAAGCAATGGCTTGCCCGTTTCAGTGCGAAGGCCGATCATGGTGAAGTGGCCATTCGAGAAGCGCAAACTGGTATCGCGGGTGGTAGTAAAGCTAAATAACCGGTCGGTCCAATGGTGAACGCTTAAAACGGTTTCTTCCAAAAATGCACTCATGGGGGCCTTAAAGAGAGTCAACAACGCCACTATGGCAAACCCTAGAGTGTAAAACCTCACGCCTTCGCTTCGCGTTATATGGTTATAGGCCTAGGTTTTTAAC
Organism: Comamonadaceae bacterium; assembly: GCA_037133455.1. Lineage (GTDB taxonomy): Bacteria > Pseudomonadota > Gammaproteobacteria > Burkholderiales > Burkholderiaceae_C > Allorhodoferax. Next base: position 1,608 of record JBAXOC010000260.1, read on the forward strand.
CCGCATATTTCTGCCATGATTGAGGTATGTCAACTTCAGACCTTGTGCCACCTTCGCTCGCTCAGTCGCCTTCCGACATGCTGGTCGCCTGCTTATGCGCCCAGTGGTGTGGTACCTGCCGCGACTACCAGAGCCTGTTTGACCAGCTCCAAGCCGAGTTTGCGCCGGTCAAGTTTGTTTGGGTGGACATCGAAGACCACGCCGATTGGGTCGATCCAATAGAAGTAGAAAACTTTCCAACGCTTTTGATTGCCCAAGGCGAGACGCCGGTTTTCTTTGGCACCCTAACGCCTCATATCGAAACCCTGCGGCGACTGATTCAAAGCCAAATGCAATCCAATACACCCTTTAAAGGTGACCCCGAGGTACGGGGATTGGTCAGTCGATTGCGTTCACAACACTAGTTAAGCGTCAGAGTTTGGCGCTGACCCACGCTTGGGCGCTGGCCAAAGCCGCAGCCAGATGGGCAGGCTCGGTACCACCGGCCATAGCCATATCGGGCTTGCCCCCGCCTTTACCGCCAACCTGCGCTGCTAAAAAGTTAACCAACTCGCCGGCTTTAACTTTGGAGGTTGTGTCTTGGGTCACGCCGACCGCAATTTGTACTTTGTCGCCTTCAACCGTACCCAACACAATCACTGCTGTTTTCAGCTTGTCTTTGAGCTTGTCCATGGTCTCGCGCAAGGTTTTGGTATCCGCGCCCAGCAGTTGGGCTGACAAAAACTTCACGCCTTGGAGGTCAATGGCCTGGGTTAACAACTCATCGCCTTGGGCAGAGGCTAATTTGCCTTTGAGGGCGGTGACTTCTTTTTCCAACGCCTTGACATGGTCCACCACCTGCGTCAAACGGATTGCTAGTTCCGCAACTGGGGCTTTGAGCGTTGCGGCTGCCTGGCCCACGGTGTCTTCGAGTTGCTGCAAATACGCCAACGCATTTTCACCGGTCACGGCTTCGATACGGCGCACGCCCGAGGCCACGCCGCTCTCGCCTACGATTTTAAAAAGGCCAATGTCGCCAGTCGCTTTGACGTGGGTGCCACCACAGAGTTCGCGGGTAGAACCGATATCTAATACGCGCACCGTTTCACCGTACTTCTCACCAAACAACATCATCGCGCCGGTCTTTTGCGCCGACTCAATATCCAT
>JBAXOC010000261.1:0-2753 GCA_037133455.1 Comamonadaceae bacterium
GCCCCAAGGCTTTCACACCAATAACTCCGGGGGTTTATTGGGTGGTATCACGACGGGCCAAGATTTGGATGTCAGTATCGCCATCAAGCCGACCAGTTCAATTACCACCCCCCGGGAGTCGATTGATATCCAAGGCCATACCACTTCCGTGGTCACCAAAGGACGTCACGACCCGTGCGTGGGGATTCGGGCGACGCCGATTGCTGAAGCAATGTTGGCCTTGGTCGTGATGGACCACGCTTTGCGTCACCGTGCGCAGTGCGCCGATGTCAAGCCCACGCTGGAACCCATCGCAGCGGCTTCCCCCAAAATCGGTTCTTAAATTCTTGGAGTTCGCATGAAAACTGTCTTGGTACTGAACGGACCCAACCTCAATCTTTTGGGAACGCGAGAACCTCTGGTCTACGGCTCCCAAAGTTTGGAGGATGTCAAAGCCTTGTGCCAAAGTGCTTGCGAAAGCCATGGTTTTGCTTTGGATTTTCGCCAATCTAACCATGAAGGGGAGTTGGTCGATTGGATTCATGAAGCAGGCAAAGCACAGGCTGCTGGAAAACTCGCTGGGGTTGTTCTCAATGCGGGGGCTTATACCCATACCAGCGTCGCTTTGCATGACGCGATCAAAGGCACTGGCATTGTCTTGATTGAGTTGCATATCAGCAATGTGCATGCGCGTGAAGCGTTTCGCCACCACTCCTTTATTTCGCCAGTCGCCAAAGCGGTCATGGCGGGTTTTGGCGTCAAGGGCTATGCCATGGCTATTGCGGGTTTGGCTGAATTGGCATAGGTATTTATTTGATAAATCAACCGATTCCTACGCTCTTTATATCCCACGGCGCACCCCTTTTTGCATTAGCCCCCGGTGCTTCTGGCGCGGCTTTAAGCGGCTTCGCCAAAGCGGTACAAGCCCAACACACGTTGCGCGGGGCGGTGATCATGTCGCCACACTGGATGCCACGAACGCCGGCCGTGATGACAACGCCCAAGCCTGAAACTTTGCATGACTTTGGTGGTTTCCCAGATGCCTTGTACACATTGCAATACCCCGCACCCGGCGAGCCTGCTTTGGCGCAACAAGTCATTGGATTGTTAGAAGCAGCAGGTATTGAAGCGCAGGCCGATGCCAAGCGTCCTTTAGACCATGGGGCATGGGTTCCCTTGATGCATATGTTGCCCCACGCGGATGTGCCGGTCGTTCAAGTGGCTTTGCCACAATCGTTTGGCCCGCAAGAGGTGTTTGCCATGGGGCAGGCGCTTAGCCGATTACGGAGCCAGGGGATTTTGCTCATTGGCTCTGGCAGCATGACGCACAACTTAAGCGAATTCGCCGGCGACGGTGCGCCCACTGCGCCTTATGTTTTGGAATTTAGCCGCTGGATTGAAGACCGTGTTGTGGCAAACGACTGGGAGTCGCTCTTGAACTACGCAAGCCTCGCGCCCCACGCTCAAAGAGCCCACCCAAGCGACGGCCATTTTTTACCGCTATTCTTCGCACTTGGCGCCGCAGGCGACAACTCCAATGCACAAGTCCATTATTTGAGCCGCGAAGTGCTTTATGGCATGTTGGCAATGGACAGTTTTTACCTCCAATAAATAGGCAATAGGCGCGTATGACCACCACACTCAAAATTGATTTCGTCTCGGATATTGCATGCCCTTGGTGCGCTGTGGGTTTAGGCGCGCTAGAAGGTGCACTTCAACGCTTAGCCCCAGAGGTCAACGCTGAGATTCATTTTCAGCCCTTTGAGCTCAATCCGAATATGCCTGCGGGCGGCCAAGATATTGGTGAGCACCTGAGCGAAAAATACGGCTCAACACTTGAGCAACAAAACCAAATTCGCGAAACCATTCGCCAACGCGGCGAAGAAGTAGGTTTCAAATTTAACCGTGAAGGCCGAGGCCGCGTGTACAACACCTTTGACGCCCACCGTTTGTTGTATTGGGCCGGATTAGAAGGTGCGAATGGGCCGCAACATGCTTTGAAAAAAGCGCTTCTCGAAGCGTACCAAGGTCGCGCCGAATGTGTCGAGTCGCATGCTGTTTTATTGAATGCAGTGCGCGTTGCAGGTATGGATGGTGAAAAAGCCCAGGCGATTTTGTCCAGTGATACCTACGCCCAAGAAGTTCGAGAAAGAGAACATTTTTTCCAACAAGCCGGTATTCACTCGGTTCCGGCAGTGATCATCAATGACCGCCATCTCATCTCCGGCGGCCAGCCTGTGGAAGTGTTTGAAAACGCTTTGCGCCAAATCGCGGCTGGCGCGGTGTAAATTCTTTTAGCTGTGCCTCAAGCGATCAGCGCTTTACCGCAAGATTTCCGTGCGGTGGTACTGGGGTCTAGCGGCGCCTTAGGCCAAGCGTTTGTGCAATTGCTGAAAGCCGACTCCCGCTGCGCCAGCGTTCAAGGTTTTTGCAGAAGCAGCGACCCTAGATTTTCATTAGAAGACGAGCCGAGCATCATTCGATGCGCTCAGGAGGCTGCACGCGGCGGTAGCGTTCATCTAGTGATTGATGCCACAGGTGCCTTGGTGATTGATGGCCGAGGGCCCGAAAAACGTTTAGATACGCTGAGTGCTGAAGGCCTGATGCGGGCGATGCAAGTCAACGCGATTGGCCCCGCGTTGCTGATGAAGCATTTTGTACCTCTTTTAGCAGCTGATCAGCGTACTGTTTTTGCATCCCTGTCGGCTCGGGTGGGAAGCATTGAGGACAATCACAAAGGCGGCTGGTACAGCTACCGAGCATCTAAAGCCGCG
>JBAXOC010000262.1:0-2744 GCA_037133455.1 Comamonadaceae bacterium
CGTTCGAGCTTGTGTTTGTTGAGCAGGTGTTTGGCTTGTTCCGGCGTGGTACCTTCGGGAACGGTAATTAAACGCTCGCGCGGCGTCATGATTTCGCTGACCTTTTGGTCATAGCGGGTCTCGAACCGCAAATCGCGCCCGGTGACAATACCAACCACTTTTTTGCCATCACACACGGGGAAACCCGAAACACCGAGTTCGTCGGAGAGCGCCATCACTTGGCGAACGGTGGTGTCGGGCGTAATCACCACGGGGTCACGCAAAACGCCAGACTCGTAGCGCTTGACCTTGGCAACCTGGGCGGCTTGTTCTTGGGCGGTGAGGTTCTTGTGAACAATGCCAATGCCGCCTTCTTGCGCAATGGCGATCGCCAAACGCGCTTCCGTAACCGTGTCCATGGCCGCAGAGACCAAGGGCAAGTTGAGGCGAATATTGCGGGAAAACTGGGTGGCGAGGGAGGCGTCCTTAGGCAGGACTTGGGAGTACGCTGGCACCAACAACACATCGTCGAAGGTGAGCGCTTTGCCGAGAAGGCGCATGTCAAAGCTCCAAAAAGTCAATTGTACCCTTGCGCCCACTCACCTTTTTTTACTCAACACGAAAATATCGACTCAATACCCCGCTTTTGCGCCCTCGCGAAGCTTGGAAAACAAGCCCGCCGTTTTGGCTCCTTGGCGAACAAAACGTTCACGGCGTGCTACTTTGGGGTCAACGGTCAGAGGGCGGTAAATTTCAATGCGGTCAGTCGGTTGTAAAACGTAATTGGCACTTACGCGTTTGGCCCACACCCCAAAATCTAATTGTTGCAACTGCTTAAGTGGCAATCCCAAGGCTTGAGCAAGCCAAGGCAGAGACTGGCTGGAAGTACACGCAAAGGGAAGCTCTACGGTGCATTCAGTGACTTCGCGCGGCGCAGGCGAATACACCACGGTCAACCGCAGCGGGATGTTTTCTTTGGCAGGCTTATTCGCCATAGACTTGTTGGGCGCGTTTGACAAAGGCCTCGATCATAGAGGCTGCGATTTTGTCAAACACGGGGCCGATGAGTTTTCCTAGCGTGGGGCTGTCAAAGCCGTATTGCAAAGACAACTCCACCTTGCAAGCGCGTTGGCTGCCATCACCCACGTCAGAGAAATTCCACTGTCCATCCAGCTTTGAAAAGGGCCCTTTAACCAGTTTCATTGTCACACAGCGGGGAGAAGTATGCGTGTTTTGGGTGGTGAAGGTTTGGCGAATACCGCTAAAAGAAATCCCGATCTCAGCGGTCATGCCTTGTGCGTCATGGGCCAGAATGTTGGCACGGTCACACCACGGCAAGAAAGCGGGGTACTGTGCGACATCAGTCACCAAATCGTACATTTCTTGCGGCGTGTACCAAATAAGAACGGACTTGTGAACGGTTTTCATAGAATGGGGGTCTGGGCGAGATTGTAGTCATGCTGCTTTGGTTGACTTTCAATTTTTCTTCTCGCCCCCATCTTTTGTTCATGGCTAAAAAACCCGAAACCGCGTCCCGTATTGCTGACAATAAAAAAGCAGCCTACAACTATTTTTTTGAAGAGCGCTTTGAGGCGGGGTTGGTGCTGGAAGGCTGGGAGGTTAAGTCTCTGCGCGAAGGCAAAGTACAGCTCACCGATGGCTATGTGGTGATAAGAAACAAAGAGTTGTTTTTGATCGGTTTGCAAATCAGCCCCCTCAACACCGCTTCAAGCCATATCAGCCCTGACAAAGTTCGCACCAAAAAGTTGCTCATGCACAAAGCAGAAATTGAGCGGCTCATTGGAAAGGTCGAACAAAAAGGCTACACGCTGGTTCCGATTAATCTGCATTGGAAGGCGGGGAAAATCAAGTGCGAGATCGCTTTAGCCAAAGGCAAAGCGGAACACGACAAGCGCGACACCATCAAAGACCGCGAAGGTAAGCGCGAGGTTGAGCGGGCCATGAAAACCCACCACCGTTAAGCGCGCTACTTCCCTTCCCTTTTGTTAAAGGTCCCTGAGGGGATGTGCGTGGGCCGGCCAAGGACTTTCAAAAAACGGAGCCACCATATCGGTGGTGACGTCTTCAATGCGCTGCGGGTTCCAGCGCGGGCTGTGGTCTTTGTCAACGGCCAAAGCACGGATACCCTCTACCGTTTCGCTGGTGGTACTGCTGCGGTTTAAATGGGCGGTATAAAAACAATGGCGAACCATGTCACGCTCCATCCGCAAATCCTCTGCCAACGTCATGGTGCGGGCGCGGCGAATCTGCTGCAAAACCACTTCCAACATCATGGATGAGCGATGGCGCAAGGTGGAAGCGGTTTTTTGCGCCCATTCACTGTTGTCGGCCTCAAGAGCGTGAACAATAGCTTGAGCGCTAGGTAAACCAAAGAAATGGTTGATGCGAGTGAGGTCTAATTCTGGGGAAGCGGGAGGCTTGATGGCAAACTTTTTGATCCACGGACTCGGATCGCTTTGGCTTACTGAGGCCAATGACAAGGCATCCCATGCGTCATGAAGCCGCGTCGAATCTAAACAGTAATCTGCCAAGCCGAGCGCGATCGCCTCAGTTGCACCCAAGGCATGGCCTGTCAGGCCCAACCATTCGCCGCTGTGCCCCGGGCAGCGACTTAAGAAATAACCGCCGCCTACATCCGGGAATAAACCGATGTGTGTCTCGGGCATGGCCATTTTTGTTTTGGCTGTGACCATCCGGTAGCGCGAGCCTTGGCTGATGCCCATTCCGCCGCCCATCACGATGCC
>JBAXOC010000263.1:0-2737 GCA_037133455.1 Comamonadaceae bacterium
TAGTGAAGCAGTCCATTGGCAGCCGCTGGGAATTCAAAGGATTTCTAGCCAACGCCCGCCACGGTAAATCGGTGGTTTTGCATATTCAAGAATTTTCGCAAATTTAATTTTAGGAGGCCCCATGGCCACATTTAAGAAATTTAACAAAGACAAGCGCCCAAAGCGCAACACGCAATCCCTCTTGTTCAAACGCAAGCGTTTTTGCCGCTTCACCGTCACTGGCGTTGAAGAGATTGACTACAAAGACATCGACACCTTGCGTGACTTTATTGCTGAAAACGGCAAGATCATTCCCGCACGTTTGACCGGCACCCGCGCAATTTTCCAGCGCCAACTCAACACCGCTATCAAGCGCGCTCGCTTTTTGGCGTTGCTGCCGTACAGCGATCAACACAAGATCTAAGGAGCACGACCATGCAAATTATTCTTCTCGAAAAGGTCGTTAACCTCGGCAACCTCGGTGAAATCGTCAGAGTGAAAGATGGTTACGCTCGCAATTTCTTAATTCCTTATGGCCGTGCACGCCGTGCGACCGAATCTGCGAAAGCAGAATTCGAAGCCCGTCGCGTCGAACTGGAAAAAGCAGCTGCAGCCAAATTGGCAGAAAGCCAAAAGCTGGGCGAAAAGTTGGCTGGAACCACGATCAAGTTGACCCAAAAAGCAGGCGTCGATGGACGTTTATTTGGTTCAGTGACCAACGCCGATATCGCCCAAGAGTTGGTGAAAGCGGGTTACGAAGTGGCCAAAGCCAATATTCGCATGCCCAACGGACCTCTCAAAGTGGTGGGTGATAGCACGGTCAGCGTGGCTTTGCATACCGACGTCGTGGTGGATATCACCGTTTCTGTCTATGGTGAAACTGCCTAAGCTTTAATCACTTTGGTGATCTGAAAAGCCGCAAGGGCCCGTCCCTCGCGGCTTTTTTATTGCTTTTTGATGCCGCCTCCGTTTCTGTTAACGTTGCGTTTTATCTACCGATAAGCCTTTAGGAAACCCATGTCAGCCGAACTTTCTGTCTTGGACAGTCTGGAGCCAGACCGTCAAATTGCGCAGTTGCGCATTCCGCCGCACTCGATTGAAGGTGAATCCAGCGTGCTCGGCGGTTTGCTGTTGGACAACAGCGCTTGGGATCGGGTGGGAGACGTGGTTTTTGACGGTGATTTTTACCGTTATGAGCACCGATTGATCTACTCCGCGATTGGGGCCCTCATTAACGCCAACAAGCCCGCGGATGTCATTACCGTGTTTGAGCACATGCAAAGCCAGGGGCGTGCTGAGGAGGTGGGCGGACTGGCCTACCTGAACTCCTTGGCCCAATACGTCCCCAGTGCGAGCAACATTCGCCGCTATGCAGAAATCGTTCGCGACCGGTCCATCCTACGCAAGTTGGTCAGTGCCAGCGATGAAATCGCAACCAATGCATTTAACACCAAAGGCCGGGCCGTCTCAGAGATCGTAGATGAGTCAGAGCAAAAGATTTTTAACATTGGTGAACAAGGAAAACGCAACAGCCAAGGGTTTCAGGGAATGGATACCTTGGTCGTCAAGCTCTTAGACCGCGTTCAGGAGATGGCCGACAACCCCAATGATGTGACTGGGGTCCCCACTGGTTTTTATGACCTCGATCGGATGACTGCAGGCTTGCAGGCGGGCGATCTGGTGGTTCTGGCCGCTCGGCCTTCGATGGGTAAAACGGCATTGGCCATCAATATTGCCGAACACGTGGCGCTTAACGAAGGCTTGCCCGTGGCTGTTTTCTCGATGGAAATGGGTGCGGCGCAATTGGCAGTGCGTATTGTGGGTTCGATTGGCCGAATAGACCAAGGCCACTTAAGAACTGGCAAGCTAACCGACGAAGAATGGCCACGGTTATCGGAAGCCATCGAAAAATTACGAACGATTTCATTGCACATTGACGAAAGTGCAGGCCTGACCTCTAGCGAACTACGGGCGAATGCACGACGGCTGTCGCGTCAATGTGGGCAACTCGGTTTGATTGTGGTGGACTACTTGCAACTGATGAGCGGCAACAGCAGCGAAGGCGAAAACCGAGCCACGGAGCTTGGTGAAATTTCGCGGGGCTTGAAAATGCTAGCCAAAGAGTTGAAGTGTCCGGTGATTGCCTTGTCGCAGCTCAACCGCAGCGTCGAGCAGCGCCCAGACAAGCGACCGATGATGAGTGACTTGCGAGAATCTGGCGCTATCGAGCAAGATGCTGACATCATCATGTTTATTTACCGCGATGAGTACTACACCAAAGAGGCCTGCAAAGAGCCAGGCGTTGCGGAAATCATCATTGCCAAGCAACGTAACGGCCCCACCGGCACCGTGAAGTTAGCCTTTATGCGCCAGATCACTAAATTTGAGAGCCTGGCGCATGGCGGCGGCGGTGACTACTAAGGCTGACTTAGAGCACTTCGCTCGCAAAATCCGCCAACCGTGAGCGCTCACCACGGGCTAGCGTGATGTGGCCGCCATGGGGCCAGCCCTTGAACCGGTCCACTGCAAAGGTCAGACCTGAAGAGCCTTCAGTGAGGTAGGGCGTGTCGATCTGTGCCAAATTTCCCATGCAGACGATTTTTGTACCTGGCCCAGCCCGGGTAATCAGCGTCTTCATTTGTTTGGGGGTTAAGTTTTGGGCTTCATCAATGATGACGTACTTGTTTAAAAAGGTACGCCCGCGCATGAAGTTCATACTCTTAATTTTGATGCGGCTGCGAATCAGTTCATTGGTAGC
>JBAXOC010000264.1:0-2710 GCA_037133455.1 Comamonadaceae bacterium
GCCTTGGTGCCGGGTTTGGTGGCGCCCACGATGCGGGGGAGATCGGCTGATTTTTCAATCACCTTGCCATCAAATTTAAGAATCACATCACCGGCCTCAATGCCCGCCTTTTCAGCAGGTGCACCCACTTCCACACCCGTCACCAGGGCACCTTGCGGCTTAGCCAATCCAAGGCTCTCAGCGACCTCCTTGGTCACAGCGCCAATTTGCACACCAATGCGGCCCCGCGACACGCGGCCTTGCGTTCTCAGCTGTTCACTCACTCGCACTGCTTCATCCATGGGAATAGAGAATGAAATGCCCATGAAGCCGCCGGATCGGGAATAGATTTGGCTATTGATACCAACGACTTCACCTCGCATATTGATCAACGGCCCGCCTGAATTTCCAGGGTTGATGGCAACGTCGGTTTGAATCAAGGGTAAAAAGTCACCGGTATCGCGTTGTTTAGCGCTCACGATACCTGCGGTCACCGTATTTTCAAGACCAAAGGGGGAGCCAATGGCCATCACCCACTCGCCTACTTTCAAACGGTTAACGTCACCCACTTTGACGGCCGGAAGCCCACTTGCCTCGATCTTGACCAGCGCGACATCGCTGCGTCGATCGCTACCAATGATTTTGGCTTTGAATTCGCGTTTATCCGTCAAGGTGACGATGACTTCATCTGCACCGTCGACCACATGGGCGTTGGTCATGATCAGGCCGTCGGAGGACAAGATAAAGCCAGAGCCCACACCACGGGGTTGCTCTTCTTCTTGTTTGGGGCTGTTGGGGCGCGGTGCTTGGCGAGGCATGTTAGGCATGGGCAAACCAAAACGCTTAAAGAACTCCAACATCTCTTCATCCGCAGGGGAAGCGCCCTGCTGCTGGCGCTGAACGACACGCTCTAAGGTCCGAATATTGACCACCGATGGACCGACCTGTTCGACCAAGTCGGTGAAATCCGGCAGGGCGCGGGTCTGCGCAACAGCGTGCTGCATCGGCAATACGGTCATTCCGATAGTGACCGCTAGCGTGGCACATGCCGCCATCACACGGGCGCGAGAAAAATTCAAGGTTTGAGTTTTCATAAGTTGACTGCAGTTATTCTCAATTCAAAATTCAAAAATTCGAACGGGGGACCATCGCTTCATTGTGTTGGCTTAAACCATTAGCGAGGGATCGAGTGGACAATAAAGCCCTTCGAAAGGCCTGCCACCGCTCATGGTCATTCGCGCCTTTATGCAACCAAAGCCAATGACTTTGCCGCTGCTCATTGCCAATCTTTACCAAGCCCCACGTCTGGAAATCATAAATCCATTGAACGCTGCATGCTGGAGAGAGCGACCATGCCGACCAATGCCACTGATCACCGTCCCACTGCAGCGCGCCTTCGGGTGATCTCCACCACTGAAACCATGCGTAAGCGTTCAAAAACAAAGCCAAAAGTGCCAGCGAGATCCAAGCCCATACAGAAGTGTGAAACCATAACCAAGCCAACATGAACGCGGTCAGACAAGCCACACCGACAAACAAGTTAACCGGCTGAGGGCTGCGGCTGAAACGGCAAGCAACTGCAGGCGGACCGTGCACGGCAGGCCTGGCTATATCCGTTTGAAGACCAAGGCACCGTTCGTGCCGCCGAAACCGAAGTTATTCTTCAAAGCGACATCAATTCGAACATCACGCGCGACATTCGCGCAGTAGTCCAAATCACAATCGGGATCTTGGTTAAAAATATTGATCGTAGGAGGACTTTTTTGGTGGTGGATGGCCAGCACCGTGAAAACAGATTCCAACCCGCCGGCACCGCCCAACAGGTGTCCAGTCATCGATTTGGTGGAATTAACCAGGGTTTTCTTGGCATGCTCACCCAAAGCCGCTTTGATGGCGTTACTTTCATTGGTGTCGCCCAGCGGCGTGGATGTTCCATGGGCATTTAAATAATTGATTTGATCCGCGTTGACACCCGCATTGCGCATGGCACTGAGCATGGCGCGGCGTGGGCCGTCTAAATTGGGAGCCGTCATGTGACCCGCATCGGCACTCATTCCAAAGCCCGCTAATTCCGCATAAATCCTGGCACCGCGGGCTTTGGCGTGCTCATATTCCTCGAGCACCATCACGCCACCACCCTCACCCAAGACAAAACCATCCCGGTCTTTGTCCCACGGCCTGGACGCGGTTGTGGGATCGTCATTGCGGGTACTCAAGGCGCGCATCGCAGCAAAGCCCCCAACTCCCAACGGCGACACGGTGGCTTCCGAGCCACCCGCAACCATCACATCAGCATCGCCATACTCGATCATTCGGCCAGCTTCACCAATGCAATGCAAGCCTGTTGTACACGCGGTTGCAATAGCAATGTTGGGGCCCTTAAAACCAAATCGCATGGATACGTGGCCAGCCGTCATATTGATGATGGAAGCCGGCACAAAAAATGGGGAAATTCGGCGTGGCCCGCGGGTGGTGTATTCCACATGGGTGTTCTCGATCATCGGCAAACCGCCAATACCAGAACCAATCACACAACCAATGCGGGTGGAAGCCTCTTCGCCCAGTGCATCACCCGTAGAGATGCCTGAGTCGTTGACCGCTTGAACCGCGGCAGCAATTCCATAATGAATGAAGCTGTCCATCGTACGCGCTTCTTTGGCGCTAATGTAGGCTTCTAAATCAAAATCACGCACCTCACCTGCAATTTTGCAAGCGAAAGCTGAGGTGTCAA
>JBAXOC010000265.1:0-2700 GCA_037133455.1 Comamonadaceae bacterium
TCCAAGACGCCGCAAAGTGGTAACCGTTTCCCGCACCCGACCCAGGGAGTTCTAACTGATTTGCCCGTATGCGTCCGAGCGCGTCATTGGCAAGCAGGTTGAGGTTGGCTTGAATCACGCTCTCAGTGTGTGAGCGCAGGTTGCCAGCCATGAGTCGGGCCAAGCCCAATAAACAAAACGATAAAAGTAGCAAAGCCACAAGAACCTCAATCAAGGAGCTTCCTGTTTGGCCCTGCTTAGGTAAAGCCATGCTAGGGGCAGCTCGTGGATGGAACTTCATCTAAACGAACCCGCCCTTGCCAACTGATAGTCATCGTGGTGCTGGGCTGACAGGGTTGGCGGGTATCGCGCAAAGTGAAGGTTCCCGCGTTAACCAATAAGACGCCGCGCGAATTGGCGCTGAAGGCGCTGCGCGAACCGGTGCTGTTCGATTGAAGATCAAAGTGGCTGGGGATGCTTTGGCTTGCCGCAATGATGTCGCCCGAAGGAATACTGGCCCCTTCTAAAGCGCCGCAGCTTTGGTTTTGGTACATCAACCAACCCGCAGACCAATTCGTACTGGTACCTTGATTGCAGGTTTTGGCGTTACTAGAGATGCACATGCTGACACAGCGATTGCGATGAATCGCCTCGGTGCGCATGCGTCCCACAGCGCTGGTAAATTCGTCGCGCACCGAGCGCATGTGGTTGTGCGAAACCGTCGCGCTTAGCCGGGGCAGCGCAAGCGCCATCACCGTGCCCAATACGGCCACGGTGACGCTGAGTTCTATCAAGGTAAAGGCGTTCTGGCGACGCTTTAAGTTCGGCCCGCGCAGGGGCCCGCCTCTCGCATGGATTGCATCCATCCTCCCTCCCCAGAGAGTTTTGTTATTTATTCACTTCGTTGACCAAGGTTTTGAATTCATCAATGTCTTCAAAACTTCGGTAGACGCTGGCAAAGCGCACATATGCCACTTTATCGAGTTTTTTGAGTTCGCGCATCACCAATTCACCCAGCCTTGCGGAGGGGACTTCGCGCAGGCCGAGGTTGAGGAGTTTTTCTTCGATGCGTTCGATGGCGCTGTCCACCTGCTCTGTGCTCACGGGGCGTTTGCGCAGGGCCAAATTCATGGAGGCCAATAATTTGGAGTGTTCGTAATCAATACGCCGGCCATCTTTTTTGACAATGGCCGGGTAATTGACGTCAGGGCGCTCGTAGGTGGTAAACCGTTTATCGCAAGCGCCGCATTGGCGTCTGCGTCGGATGAAGTCGCCGTCTTCAGCAATCCGAGTTTCAACCACCTGGGTTTCGGAGTGGCTGCAAAACGGACACTTCATCGCGGCGTTGGATTAACCGTAAACCGGGAAACGAGCTGTCAGGGCGTGAACTTTTGCACGCACCGCGTTGATATTGGCTTCGTCATGGGGGTTGTCCAAAACATCGGCAATCAGGTGGGCGGTAGCGCGGGCTTCTTCATCCTTAAAGCCTCGGGTTGTCATCGCCGGCGTTCCGATACGAACACCGCTAGTAACCATTGGCTTCTCGGGATCGTTAGGGATAGCATTTTTGTTGATGGTCATGTGGGCATTGCCTAAAACCAACTCAGCCACTTTGCCGGTGATTTTTTTAGACTGCAGATCAACCAACATCACGTGGCTTTGGGTTCCGCCGCTGACAATGCGCAGACCGCGCTCTGTGAGCGTCTTGGCCACAATGTCCGCGTTCTTCAAAACTTGCTGCTGGTACGCCTTGAACTCGGGGCTCAAAGCTTCTTTGAAAGCCACGGCCTTAGCGGCAATCACGTGCATCAGCGGGCCGCCTTGGAGGCCTGGGAAAATGGCGCTGTTGATGGCTTTTTCGTGTTCTGCCTTCATCAAAATAATACCGCCACGGGGGCCGCGCAGGCTCTTGTGGGTTGTCGAGGTCACCACATCGGCGTGGGGCACGGGGTTGGGGTACACACCCGCTGCGATCAGGCCCGAATAATGGGCCATGTCGACCAAGAAAATAGCGCCGACTTCTTTGGCAACTTTGGCAAAACGCGCCCAGTCGATGTGCAGCGAATAAGCCGAAGCGCCAGCGATGATCAGCTTGGGCTTGGACTCGCGGGCTTTGGCTTCCATTGCGTCATAGTCAATGGCTTCATTTTTGTCTAGGCCGTACGACACGGCGTTGAACCACTTGCCTGACATATTGAGTGGCATGCCGTGTGTCAGGTGACCGCCTTCGGCAAGACTCATTCCCAAAATGGTGTCGCCGGGCTTGAGGAAGGCCAAAAACACAGCCTCGTTAGCCGATGCGCCGCAGTGAGGCTGTACGTTGGCGGCTTCAGCGCCATACATTTGTTTTACGCGGTCAATCGCGAGTTGTTCAGCCACGTCCACGTGTTCGCAGCCGCCGTAGTAGCGCTTTCCTGGGTAGCCTTCGGCGTATTTGTTGGTGAGTTGGCTGCCTTGCGCGGCCATGACGGCGGGCGAAGCGTAGTTTTCGCTGGCGATCAGTTCGATGTGGTGCTCTTGGCGAGCGTTTTCAGCCTGAATAGCGGCCCAAAGCTCAGGATCAGTTTGTTCTACAAGGATATTGCGGTGGTACATGAAACTCTCTTATAAAGGAGGCGGAAATCGCCAAGAAATACTCAAGGCGATTTTACTGGATGCAGCCCTAGGATTTGTTCTCGAGGCGACGTAAAAGGGTCTGAGCTAGCGCATTGATGGGCGGGG
>JBAXOC010000266.1:0-2698 GCA_037133455.1 Comamonadaceae bacterium
AGTGGCGGTCACGCCGGTGTGGCCCAACCTAACCGCGCAGGCCGTGATCATGGGTGCAAAACTGACGACCGTTGCATTGACTGCGCAGACGCAGAAAAACGCCGCTGGTGATGCAGGGGCCTGGACGCTGGATCTGCCTAAGCTGTTATCTCAGATTACGGCGCATACCAAACTGCTGATCGTCAACGCTCCCAACAACCCCACCGGTTGGACGCTCAGTCGGGAAGAACAAAGCGCTATTCTTCAGCATTGCCGTAAAACAGGGACGTGGATTTTGGCTGATGAGGTGTATGAAAACCTGTATTACGAGCCGAACCATAACGACTGTGCTCCAAGTTTTTTAGATCTTGCTGCGCCCGAAGACCGCTTGGTGGTCGTACACAGTTTTTCAAAAAGCTATTTGATGACAGGCTGGCGTTTGGGTTGGTTGGTGATGCCGCAAAGCATGGAATCAGCCATGGGCAAGCTCATTGAATTCAACACATCGTGTGCCAGCGTGTTTACCCAGCGCGCAGGCTTGGTTGCCTTAGAACGGCGCGGAGACGTCACCCCGCGTTTGGTGCAACACCTTAAAGCCTGTCGCGACACCTTGGTCCCCGCGCTGCAATCGTTGCCGGGCGTTCAAGTGGCAAGCCCCAAGGGTGGGATGTATGCTTTCTTTCAACTGCCAGGCCATGCCGATTCGCTAGAAACCGCTAAGCGTTTGGTATCAGAAGCAGGGCTGGGCTTGGCCCCGGGCAGTGCGTTTGCTCCAGAATCATCGGCGTGGTTGCGCTGGTGTTTCGCGTCTAAAGACCTGGCGCGTTTGACCGATGGTGTGGGACGTTTGGAGCGTTGGCTCAAAATCCAAAGTCAAACCTAAAGTTAAGCCCAAAGATACAGCGTATTCATTACCAACTATCGATGGCGCCGCCGCGCAGTTCATTGATCCGCCCAGAAGCCAGGCCTTGAACCAGCCACGCGCGGGTCTGCGCGGGGTCAATCACCGCGTCAATCTCCAGGGTGGTAGCCATTGCAATCGCGCTTCCCTTTTCAATGTGTTGGGCCAAGAGTTGGGCAAACAGCGCGTCGCGTTGCGGGCCTTCGGGAAGCGATTCAAGCTCTTTTTTGTAACCCAAACGCACAGCACCTTCCAAGCCCATCGCGCCAAACTCCGCGCTGGGCCAAGCAACAGTACACAGCGGCGCGTGGAATCCGCCCGCCGTCATCGCCATCGCGCCCAAGCCATAGCCTTTGCGTAAAACGACGCTTAAAAAGGGAACGCGTAAATGGGCGGCTGCAATAAACATGCGGCTGACGTGGCGCACCTGCGCAGTCGCCTCGGTATCTGGGCCCACCATAAAGCCTGGCGTATCGACTAGGCTCACTAACGGCAGGCCGTGCGCGTTACAGAGTTGCATAAAGCGGCTGGCCTTGTCGGCTGCGTCTGCGTCGATGGCCCCGCCTAGGTGTTGGGGGTTATTGGCGATGATGCCAACCGCGCGGCCTTCGATGCGCGCAAGGGCGGTGTGAATACCCATACCAAAACGGGTGCGCAGCTTGAGAACGCTATCGGTGTCTGCTATCGCGTGAAGCGCCGCAAGGCTGTCATACACCCGCAAGCGGTTCTCGGGAACCACGTTACGCAGGAGTTCTGAGTCGGGAGTCTGCCAATCGCGCGCGATACCTTGAAAGAAGGCGAGGTATTTTTTTGCAGCTGCAACCGCCTGTGCTTCGTCTTCAACCAGAATGTCAATTACGCCGTTGCCATGTTGTACCGTGCTGGGGCCAATCGCTTCAGGCTTGAAAACGCCTAAGCCCCCGCCTTCGATCATCGCCGGGCCGCCCATGCCAATATTGCTTGCGCGCGTAGCGATGATGACATCGCAACACCCCAAGAGTGCCGCATTGCCAGCAAAGCAGCGCCCAGTCGTGATGCCGATCACAGGGACTTTGCCGTTGAGTTTGGCAAAACTGGCAAAGGTTGCCACATGCAAGCCCGCCACGATGGGCATATCGACATCGCCAGGGCGACCGCCACCGCCTTCGGCAAAAAGTAACACAGGCAAATGGTGTTCTAGCGCCAAGCCTAACAGACGGTCGGTTTTTTGGTGGTTGCGCATGCCTTGTGTGCCCGCAAGAACTGTCGCGTCATACGCAAGAATGGCACAGCGTTGCCCAACAATGCTGCCAATCCCTGTCACCATCCCATCGGCCGGTGTATTGCGCATCAAATCGTCAGCCGTTCGGCGTTGGCTTTGTGCAGCAACAGCCAGCGCGCCGTATTCGGAAAAGCTCCCCGCGTCGCACAGGTCAGCAATATTTTCTCGCGCAGTGCGAAACCCAAGCGCATGGCGTTTGGCAACCGCTTCGGGGCGGTTAAGGTCTAGCGTGTGTTCAAGTCGGTCCTGAAGGCGTGTTAAGTCAGAACGAAGCGTGGAGGGGCTTGAAACGGTTTCGTTTTTAAAAACAGGCGAAGTATAGGAAACGCTTCGCTGCATTGTCACCAAGACATCGTTCTCACCCACAGCCTCGCCTTCAGAAAAATGCAGCGCACGAATTTCTCCGTCCATAGGCGCAGTCATTTCATGCTCCATCTTCATAGCCTCTAAGACCATTAGCAATTGCCCCGCCGTGACGGCGTCACCCGGCTGCACAAGACATTGGACAATGTGGGATTGCAAAGGAGCGCGGATTTCGAGCATGGTGGTCGGGCTTT
>JBAXOC010000267.1:0-2681 GCA_037133455.1 Comamonadaceae bacterium
GCACAACACTTCCTATTAAGCTCTCCGCCAATGGCGGCGTTGCCGCTTGGCAAGAAGCGTCGATAGGCGCAGAGGTCAGCGGTTTGCGCATTGCAGAAATCAACGCCGCAGTGGGTTACCAAGTCAAGCGTGGCCAAGTGCTGGCAAGCTTCGCAACCGAAAGCGTACAAGCCGATGTCGCTTTATCGCGGGCCATGCTTGCCGAAGCCAAAGCCAATGCGGCGGATGCAACTCTCAATGCCGAGCGAGCCCGTTCGGTGCAAGCCAGTGGCGCTATCAGCGCCCAAATGTTCAATCAGTATTTAACCCAAGAGCAAACCGCCAAAGCCCGCGTGGACTCGGCCAGCGCCCAGTTAGATTCTCAGCTTTTGCGTTTGAAACACACGCAAGTGATAGCGCCTGACTTTGGCATCATCTCCGCCCGCAGCGCCACCGTAGGCTCCGTGGTGGGGGCTGGAACCGAGCTGTTCAAACTCATTCGCCAAGGTCGTTTGGAGTGGCGGGCTGAAGTGACATCTTCCGAAATGGCGCGGATTCCTGTAGGCTCAGCTGTGACCGTCACAGCGCCCGGTGGTGTTAAATTTAAAGGCAAGGTGCGCATGTTGGCGCCCACCGTGGATGCTCAAACCCGCAATGGATTGGTCTATGTGGACCTGATCGGGCCTGTTGAGTCTGGTGCCACATCGGTCGGCGCATTCAAGCCCGGTATGTATGCCAAAGGCGAATTTGAATTGGGAAGTTCTACCGCGCTGACGGTCCCTCAATCAGCCGTGGTGGTGCGTGATGGCTTTAGCTATGTGTACCGCGTAGGCGCTGACAACCTGGTCAGCCAACTCAAAGTACAAACCGGCCGCATGGTGGGAGACCACCTTGAAATTCAAACTGGGGTGGGCCCCAACGACAAGTTGGTTGCCAGCGGTGGGAGTTTCTTAAGCCAAGGCGACTTGGTCAAAGTCGTTCCCGCGCCCGCTGCTGCTGCCAAATAAGAGGCTAATGCTATGAATGTCTCCGCATGGTCGATTAAAAATCCGATTCCGGCCGTCATGCTCTTTGTGATGCTGACGTTTGCTGGAATCTTGGCCTTCAAGTCGATGAAGGTGCAGCAGTTCCCTGACCTCGAACTTCCTACGGTCGCCGTATCCGCTTCGCTGCCCGGTGCTGCGCCTGCGCAACTCGAGACCGAAGTCGCTCGCAAATTAGAAAACGCGATTGCGCCATTGCAGGGTTTGAAAAACATTTACACAAAGGTCCAAGACGGCGGCGTCTTGGTGACTGCCGAGTTTCGTTTAGAAAAGCCAACCCAAGAGGCGGTTGATGATGTGCGCTCGGCCATGCAAAGCGTGCGCTCCGAGTTGCCAAGCGATGTGCGCGACCCTGTGGTCAGCAAAATCAATCTCTCTGGTGCGCCTATCTTGGCCTTTACCGTGCGAGCGCCGAGCATGGACGACGAAGCCTTAAGCTGGTTTGTCGACAACACCGTTGCTCGGCGATTGTTGGGTGTCAAAGGCGTGGGCTCTGTGGCCCGCGTTGGCGGGGTGAACCGCCAAGTGGAAGTCGCGCTCGACCCCATGAAGCTTCAAAGCTTGGGCGCAACCGCCGCTGAAATTTCTCGCCAGCTCAAGCAAGTACAAACTGAAAGCGCAGGCGGGCGAGCCGATTTGGCGGGCAGCGAACAACCCATGCGCACCTTGGCGACCGTTAAAACTGCCGAAGAACTCGCAAGCTTGGAACTGGCCCTGAACAACGGCCAACACATTCGTCTTGATGAAGTGGCAACCGTCAAAGACACCGTAGCTGAACCCCGCGCGTTGGCGCTTCTAAATGGCGTACCCGTGGTGGGCTTTGAGGTGACTCGCAGCAAAGGCGCCAGTGAAGTCGAAGTCGGCGCTGCGGTTCAAGCAGCCCTTAAAGAACTCAAACAACAACACCCCGATTTGGAGCTCACCCAAGCCTTTGATTTTGTGCAACCTGTTGCCGAAGAATTCGAAGGCTCGATGATCATGTTGTTAGAAGGCGCGGTACTCGCGGTGATTGTGGTGTGGCTCTTTTTGCGCAATGCGCGGGCCACGTTTGTGTCTGCAGTGGCCTTGCCGTTGTCGGTGATTCCCGCTTTCATTGGCATCGCTTACCTCGGTTTTTCCATCAACACCGTCACGCTTTTGGCCTTGTCATTGGTGATCGGTGTTTTGGTGGACGATGCGATTGTTGAAGTTGAAAACATTGAGCGCCATTTAGACATGGGCAAAACCCCGATGCAAGCGGCAATGGAGGCGGCTGACGAAATTGGCTTGGCAGTGATTGCCACCACATTCACATTGATCGCTGTTTTCTTACCCACTGCCTTTATGAGTGGAATTCCAGGTAAGTTTTTTAAACAGTTTGGTTGGACTGCAGCATTGGCTGTTTTTGCTTCGTTGGTGGTGGCGCGGGTGCTCACACCCATGATGGCCGCTTACTTGATGAAACCCAGCAAGGGCGGTCACAAAGAACCCTTTTGGATGGCGGCTTACTTAAAGGTCAGTCGCTGGGCATTGAGCCACCGTTGGATCACGATGACGGGAGCAGCCGCGTTTTTTGTCGGATCCATCATGCTGATTCCCTTGTTGCCTACCGGCTTTATTCCGCCAGACGACAACTCTCAAACCCAGGTGTACCTTGAGCTGCCCCCAGGCGCGACCTTG
>JBAXOC010000268.1:0-2677 GCA_037133455.1 Comamonadaceae bacterium
GAATTACCCTAGAGCCCGGCGCGTCAAAACTTCAAAAGCGGGAAGGGTTTTACCTTCCAAAACTTCTAAAAATGCGCCGCCGCCCGTTGAGATGTAGCCAATGTTCGACTCGATACCGTATTTTGCAATGGCAGCGAGCGTATCGCCGCCGCCGGCAATGCTAAAGGCACTTGACTCGGCAATCGCCTGGGCAATTACTTTCGTTCCATTTTCAAACGCAGAAAACTCAAACACCCCCACCGGGCCGTTCCAAACAATGGTGCCTGCTTGCTTGAGTTGAGCCGCCAATAGTTGCGCCGTTTGGGGGCCAATGTCCAAAATCAAATCATCATCTGCCACGTCAGTTGCCGCTTTCACACAAGCCACGGCATCCGGCGCAAATGTTTTTGCTGTCACTACATCGGTAGGAATAGGAACGGCAGCGCCTCGGGCCTTCATTGCAGCAATCACGGCTTTGGCTTGGTCTAACAAATCAGGTTCTGCCAAGCTCTTGCCAATATTGAGGCCAGCGGCCAACATAAAGGTATTGGCGATGCCGCCGCCCACAATCAGTTGATCCACATTAGCGGCCAGACTTTGCAAAATGGTGAGCTTGGTTGACACCTTAGAGCCCGCCACAATGGCCACCAGTGGCCGCTTGGGGGCCAAAAGGGCTTTTGCAATCGCATCCATTTCTGCAGCTAACAGCGGGCCAGCGCAGGCTGTTTTTGCGAACTGCGCAATGCCGTAGGTGCTGGCCTCGGCGCGGTGCGCGGTGCCAAACGCATCGTGCACAAAAATATCGCACAGCGCGGCCATTTTTCGCGACAAGGCTTCGTCGTTTTTCTTCTCACCGACATTGACTCGGCAGTTCTCGAGCAGCACGACCTGACCGGGCGCAACCGCTACGCCGTCAAGCCAGTGCGGGACCAACTTGACTTCGCGCCCAAGCAACGCGCTCAAGCGCTCTGCCACCGGAGCCAAGGTGTCCGCAGGTTTAAAAGCCCCTTCGGTGGGTCGACCTAAATGGGAGGTCACCATCACGGCGGCGCCCGCGTCTAAAGCCATTTGGATACACGGAACGCTGGCACGCACGCGGGTGTCTTCGGTGATCACTCCGTTAGCGTCTTGCGGCACATTGAGATCGGCACGGATAAACACGCGTTGGCCAGCAACTTTGCCTTGGGCACAAAGATCAGAAAAACGAAGAAAGTTCATAGCGATGTGAATATTGAAAAAAAGAAAAAACTAATTTACCAACCCAGGCCAATATGCAAAGGCAGGTAGACCGCCATGCCAGAGATGATGGTGCCCAGGACAGCTTGGCCCGCGCCTTTGCGCCAGAAAAAATAAACCGCGCCGCCCACAAAGCCAAATAGCCGCGCATCCATCAGCGTATGAATGAACAGGCCTTGGGTCATCACCACTTCAGGAATCACCACAGCTGACAGCGCAGCGATGGGCGCGTATTGCAAACCCCGTTGCGCCCAAGCGGGCAAGGTCCAAGGCGTTTCGGAGATAAAGAAAAATGACCGTGAAACCATAGTAATTACCGCCATCCAAAATATCGTCCACAAGGTATTGGTATCCGCATAGGCACTTAAACCCGAGCTGAAAAATTCCATCATTGCGTCTCCACCTCGGGTGCTTGGCTGGGGAGTTTTTCCAAAAGCAAACACAGCGCAACGGCGGCTGCAATGGCCACCAAAATATTAAGTTTCAACGGCAAGGCAAAGGCTGCGACTGCGGCGGTTCCCGCGACGCCCGCAGACACCCAGCGCAGGCGGCTCGTGGCCAGAGAACACAAGATGCCGGTCAATGCCAACACGCCCGCAAAGCCCAGGCCCCACGCAGTAGGAATAAAGTTCGCCAAGACCACCCCTAAAACACTGAAGCTGACCCAGCTAAACCAGTTGATTCCTCCATTGCCTGCTAAGTACGCCATTTGGGCAGCACGGCCTTCTTCATTCTCTGCAGGCTTGGCAAAACGCTTCACAAACAAAACGTAAGTCAGGTCTGCTGTGAAGTAGCCCATCACCAAACGCTGCCAGCGCGGCAGATGCATCACGAAGGGTCGCATGTGGGCGCTAAAGACCACAAAGCGCAAGTTCACGCAAAACGCAGTCGCCAAAATAATCCACATCGGCGCACCCGCTAGCAACAAAGGAATAGCCGCCAATTGTGAGCTTCCGGCATACACCAAGAGACTCATAGCCAAGGCCTCTAACGTCGTCATGCCCGACTTAACCATGGCCACGCCTGTCATCAAACCCCAGGCTGCGATGCCTGGGGCAACACTCAGCATGTCGAAAAATCCTTGGCGAAATTCAGGGCGACGCCAGTTGGCAGACAAAAAGAACATCAGCTTGTTTTTCCTAAAGAGAAGTGGCTACCCACAGCAACAGCACAGCCACGCAAAAAATCAGCCGCCGGCATGCGCTTGCTTCCCGGGCGTTGGAGTTGCGTCAGCCGCAGCATGCCGTGGCCGCAGGCCACCACGATGCCTTTCTCGTTGACCGCAATGACTTGGCCCGCCGATGCATTGGCAGAGCCAGCCAAGGAAGTTAACTCCGTGATTTCGGGCAATGACAGTTCCTGCGCCGCCCACACTTTGAATGTCTCACCTTGAAAATCTGCCTGAGCTACGGGGAAAGGATCGAAGGCGCGAACCTGGCGGGCGATCTGCGCTGCATCGCGA